>JANJUT010000268.1 GCA_024710445.1 Thiobacillus sp. | reverse complement strand
TTCAGGCGTTGCTCGGTGGCACGGCCAATGCCGGTGAGCGCGCCCAGTTTCAAGCCATACAGACACTCGGGTAAATCATTCTGGCGGATGACCGTCAGCCCGTTTGGCTTTTGCATGTTCGACGCGGTTTTGGCGAGAAAGCGGTTGGGTGCGATGCCGACCGAGCTATGCAGCACTTCGCCTACCTGGTCGTAGATCGCCTGCTTGATTTGCCTGCCCAGGGTGACGGCACGGGCCTCTTCGCGGTCGCGTCCCATCAGTTCGCAGTTCATTTCGTCGATCGATAACACGGCGCTGACGGGGGTACAGGATTCCACGGCTGCAACAATGCGGTGATGGAGTTCCACGTACATGGCTGGCCGCGCCTGGACGAACACGATGTCCTTGCACAGTTTCCTGGCCTGCCAGACGGGGGTGCCGGTCTTGATGCCGAAGCGTTTGGCGTCGATGCTGGCGGCGATGCAACAGGTGGTGTCGGCCATCACCGGCAGCACGCCGACGGGCTTCCCGCGCAGTTCCGGGCGCAGTTGCTGCTCGGCTGATGCGAAATAGGAATTGAGATCGACGTAAAGCGAATGCAATGACATGGTCACTCCCGGATGCGGGTCAGACTGCGTGCCGGGCAGGCAGTTCAGCGCGGTCCCAGATTCATCCGCTCCAGCCGCTTGCACAGGATGTCGATGATGCGTCGCGACAAGGGAGCGGAGTGCTGCATGAGTTCTTCCATGATATGCGGCGGCAGGGCCAGCACGGTGAGCTCGGTGTCGGCCACCACTGAGGCCGTGCGTGTTTCATTCAGCAGATAGGCCATTTCGCCAAACAGCTGGCCTTCGTTGAGTTCACCCAGACGGCGACGACCATCTTCGCTGTCTTTATAGACCAGTGCGTGTCCGGCATAGAGAAAATACGCAATGCGCGAGTCGTCGCCTTCCTTGATCAGTTCATGGCCTGCGGGATGGATTTCACCGTATTTCGCCAGCAGGCGGTGGTCATCCCCAAAGACATAGGCTTCGAGCTTGCTGGCCCCCTCGCCGCTGCCGCCGAGAAAGAGTTTTTCAAGCGCGGCGATGTCGACCTTGCCGTAAGCGTAGAGCGCCTGCGCCCACAGATACAGCAGCCAGAACGCAAAATAGGCGCCGATCAGCACAAACACCACGCCGCCCAGCGCGCCGTACAGGCTGAGATAGTTTTCCAGCTTGAAAAAGGCGCCAAAGACGGCAATCAGCAAGCCCAGGCTCACGATGGCAGCGAGCGAGAAGGCGGCGGCATCGCGTGCGCGCGGATGGCGCCGTGGCAGCCGCCAGTACGCCGCAAACAGCAGCGCCCACACCATGGCGAAGCCGAACAGTGAGTTGAGCGCCTGCAACACCTGAGCGTTGCCCGTGCCGATGAAATCGTTCTGCGCCAGGAATCCCAGCGTCACCTGCGCCAGTGCGGCCACGCTCATCAGCAGGAACAAAGCCGGCAGGATGATGAGGGGCAGCATCCACGACACCACCAGATTACGCTTGTTCTGATCGGGGAAAATAATGCGGAATGCGCCATGTACCGCATTGACCAGGCCGCGCGATGACAGCACCAAAGTGACGAGGCCAACCCCGCCGGCCGCGAGTTGGGCCTGGCGTGGAATGAAACCGAGCGAGGTGAGGCTTTCCAGTTGCAGCTGGTTGTAGAGCGCGGCCATCAGGATGGTGGCGGGCACGGAATTCTCGGCGATATGGCCCAGCAGTTGCAGGGCGTAGCTCAGCAGCAGCAGCAGCGGGGTGGCGGACAGCAGAAAGTAAAACGCAGTCGCCGCCGCATGATTCTTCAGACCGTTCTGGCCGAACAGGCGCAGGGTGGTGTAGGCAAGCTGTATCAGCCAGCTCAACGAGCCATGCGTGGGAGGTAGGGCCGGGATGCGCATGGCGCTAGCCTACCTGCTTGCGCAGCGGCAGGCCAGCGTTCAGGCCAGCGCCTGGGCGATGCGCTTGAGCGCCTTTTCCAGATTGGCCTGCGAGGTGGCGAACGACAGGCGGATATAGCCTTCGGCGCCGAAGGCCGAACCGGGCACGACCGCGACATCGGCGCTTTCCAGCAGATATTCCGAGAAGGCGATGTCGGTGCCTTCCTCGATCACGTCGCGCGCCAGCAGATTCCGGATCGCCGGACGCACGTCAGGGAAGGCATAGAACGCACCGCCGCTGTCCACGCACTTGAAGCCGGGAATGGCGTTGAGCGCATCGACCACGTAGCGGTGGCGCGTCTTGAAGGCATCGAGCATCGGCGTGATGCAGCCCTGGTCGCCGTTCAATGCGGCTTCGGCGGCCACCTGCGAGATCGAGGTCGGGTTGGAGGTGGACTGCGACTGCACGTTGGTCATGGCGCGCAGGATGGCCTCCGGACCCGCTGCGTAGCCGATGCGCCAGCCGGTCATCGAGTAGGCCTTGGACACGCCGTTCAGCACCAGGGTGCGGTCGTACAGGTCAGGGCACACGTTGAGAATGTTGACGAACGGCACATCATCCAGCCGGATATGCTCGTACATGTCGTCGGAGGCGATCAGCACCTGCGGGTGCTTGCGCAGCACATCGCCCAGTGCAGCCAGCTCGTCGGCGGTATAGACCGCGCCGGTCGGGTTGGACGGGCTGTTGATGACGAACAGGCGGGTTCTGGGGGTGATTGCCGCTTCCAGTTGCGCCGGGGTGATCTTGAAGCCCTGCTCGATGCCGGCCTCGACGATGACCGGCTTGCCGTCGGCCAGAATCACGATGTCGGGATACGAGACCCAGTAGGGCGCCGGGATGATGACTTCATCGCCTGCGTTGATGACGGCCTGCACCAGGTTGAAGAAGCTCTGCTTGCCGCCGCATGACACCAGAATCTGCTTGGGCGTATAGTCGAAGCCGTTGTCACGCTTGAGCTTGGCGATAATCGCCGCCTTCAGGCTGGGGGTGCCATCCACCGCGGTATATTTGGTGAATCCCGCGTTGATGGCGCCGATAGCCGCATCCTTGATGTGCTGCGGCGTATCGAAGTCGGGCTCGCCGGCGCCCAGGCCGACAATGTCGCGGCCATGCGCTTTGAGTGCCGCGGCACGGGCTGTGACAGCCAGGGTGGGCGAGGGTTTGATGGCCTGTACGCGGCGTGAGAGTTCCACAATGATTCCTTCATGCGCCCGTCGTGGGGATTCAAGACCGCGACGGATGCTACTATCGACAAGTTTAAGCCGCGCGATTTTAACCCGAATATTTCATAAATTCGCGGGATGGTCGCGCAGGATTTTGTTTTGTAGGGGGATTTTGTGAAGGAGTGGCGTAGTGATTCATACGTCCGACTGAGCGTGGTTGTTGCCGATTCATCGGCTTACAACCACGGCCTGCTCCTTGCGGGTGGAGCAAAATTTCCATACGGAGCAAAAGACCAGAGAGGGCGCGCGGCAATTTATGAAATCTTCGGGTTCTGATGTTCGTCACCTTCCCCAATAGCCCGTTTCGTTTGTTTCAGCCGTTTCCGCCGGCAGGCGACCAGCCGACCGCCATTGCGCAGCTGGTTGAGGGCATCGAGGACGGGCTGGCCTACCAGACCTTGCTGGGGGTGACCGGCTCGGGCAAGACCTACACCATGGCCAATGTCATTGCGCAGACAGGGCGTCCGGCGCTGGTGATGGCGCCCAAC
>JANJUT010000179.1 GCA_024710445.1 Thiobacillus sp. | reverse complement strand
CGGTCATTGCGATGATTGCAGTGGTTCTGGCGGCGCACTACATGACGGGAATAAATTTATGAGAATCTTTCTGGCAGCCTTGGCCAGCATCCTGCTTTCTGTCGCGGCTCAATTCACCCTCAAGGCCGGCATGAACAGCCTGGCAGTCAAACAGGCACTGACCCAGCCTTTGGGCCTGCGCAATGCCTGGGACATCATCAGTAATGCGCTGGTGCTGTCGGGTTTTGCCCTGTACGCCCTTGGTGCCGTAGTCTGGCTAACCGTGCTCGCGCAATGGGACGTCAGCAAAGCCTACCCGCTGGTGGGCCTGGGTTTCATTTTCACCCTCATCGTCGGCCTGATGCAGGGGGAACAAGTCAGCCTGGTGCGCGCCGCCGGTGTGTTGCTCATCGCTTCCGGCGTTTATCTGGTTAGCCGGAGCTGAGTGGTGCCGCGCAGGCTTGACGCACATGCCATCGGCATGACCAGATGGAGACGATCAGGCCATGTTTGAGGCTGGGAACGACGCTCGCCAACCCGGACTGCGTGCACGTCTGAAGGACCAGGCGCCCCTGTGGATCATTGCCGTGTTATGCGTATTGATGGCCAGCCACATGCGGTTGCACACAACCACATTCCCTTATACCCCGGACAGTGCGAGTTATTTTGAGCAGGCCAGAACGCTATTGACTGAGGGCGCAGCACTGGAAACACCTTACGCACCCAGTAATGAGGCCCGGCAACCCAGCCGTCTGTTTCCGGTTGGCTATCCAGTCATCCTCGCATCCATCGGCCTGACGGGGATTGACCCACGGGATGCCGCGCTGCTTCTCACCCGCTCGGCAGGGCTGCTGCTGCCCATCCTGCTCTTTGTCAGTTTCCGGCGGCCGCTGGGCGCACGCAATGCTGCGTTGATGGCCATACTGAGTCTCTCCTCTCCCAGCACGCTCTCCTATTCAACGTTAGCAACATCGGACCTGCTGTCATTGCTGCTGGCAGTCGCCACGATAGGCATCGTTCTGAACAAGCAATCACGATCATGGCTGATGCTTGCCGGCGTGCTTGGAGGAAGCGCCTACGCCGTGAGAAATGCCCAGCTCGCGCTGCTGGCATCCATCGCTTTTTATTACTTCTTTCTTTGGTCTACCCAAACGAAACGGCGGCGGGAAATCACTCTGAACGCTGCCGCGTTTCTGCTTGGCGTGTCGTTGATACTCCTGCCCGTTCTCATTCGGAACATGACGCTTTTTGGAGCGATCAACCCCTACCACATGGCGCCCTCGACGCTATCGGCCATACACAATGTGCGGACGTTTATTCAGGAAATGGCCTATGACCTGTCCGGAGTACGTTCTTTGGGCATTGTGTTTGGCTGGTCAACCACGGGCATCGCTTTAATGCTGCTCATGGCAGCCGGGGCTGCCTGGTTTCTGAAAACCTCCTGGAGCCATTTGTCGACGATCCGGAAAAACACGATTTTTCTATGCACTGCCTATGCTGCAATCGGTGCCAGTGTGGTCATTGCCGCACGTACCCGATATGAATGGGGCGAAATGATCAATATCCGCCACACCCTGCAATACACCCCTTTTCTATGGGTGGCCATTATTGGGGGAGTATCAGGCATCAACACCCGCCCGCACGCACGGGCAGCAATTACCACCCTGTTTCTATTTGTCATGGGTGTTCTGCATGTGACGTATATTGCCGCCCCTCGCGATCTGGTTCTGCAGAAAGCAAGAGAACAAGGAGCGATCGCCGCGCTGAGCAATGGAAAAGATTTTCTCTGCCATACCGAAGCAGGAACAATCACGGCATCAAACTGGGGGTATGTTTTCCGCATTGCGTGCGACACCCCCACCCGCAACATCGAGATGGATGCATTTGAATGCCCGGCGCACAGCCCTGGCTCGACTCGCCTGAATCCCGACTGTGAAATGATGACCGAAGCAAGTATCCATGCCGCTAACCAGCTTTCCGGGCAATCCATTAAAATTGGGCTTTTCATGGGGCGCGGCATTGACCTGGGATCTCTTCCTCTTCCTGAAAACCATTCCACACGTTTGCAACAAGCCGCATTCAACATCAATCGAAATAGCACCCACGGCTTATTGCTGTCCCGCCAGGCAAGGTAATCAGTGAACGAACCGGCTGTCCTCACCGTTGCTTTTTGCACGTTCAAACGCGCCCACCGGCTGGAGAAACTCGTTGCGGCACTGCGCATGCAGCGTTGCCCGGTTCCATTTGACATACTGGTGGTCAACAACAATAGTCCAGACGAAACGCTGGCCGTGCTTGAAGGATTGCAGAAGCAGCCCGGTGCACCACTGCGCATCGTGACCGAAACTGCGCCGGGAATTGTCCCCGCACGCAACCGGGCGCTGGCCGAAGCCATGGCGCAGGACATCCTGCTATTCATCGACGACGACGAGTTGCCCCAGCCGGGCCTTTTGATGGCGGCCTATGACGCGATCGTGAACGAAGGCGCACAATGCGTCGGCGGCCGCATCGATGTGGACTTCACGCCGCATGACCGGCCCACATGGCTGGATGATGAAATCGCGGGGTTCCTGGGGCGGCTCGATCATGGCGCCTCTCCGCTGTGGATTCGCAATGACAGTACACCGATCTGGAGCGGGAACACCGCCTACTCCATGCCTTTTTTTCGCGCCCATCCGATGTTGCGTTTCGATGCCAATTACAATCGCGAAGGTGAAGGCGTCGGAGGCGGCGAGGATGCCATGATGCTGCATGCGCTGCTGGCACTGAATGCCCGAATCCGCTACCGCCCCGATATGGCCGTTTGGCACTCGGTAGATGACTGGAAGCTGAAACGACGCTACTTCCTGAAACTGCATTACCAGGCCGGAATACGTAAAGCCCGGTTTGGCATGCCCGATTTTCCTGCACGCTTTCTTGGGATGCCTGCATTCATGCTGCGTCAATTGTTTAACCACAGTCTTAAAACCCTGGGGCTGTTTTTTACCGGGAAACCAGGGTTGATTCGCCAGGCCATGAATACGTCCAATGCACTGGGCACCCTGGTGGGATACAGGCGACGAACCCGGCACTAGTCTTTCTCGATATGCACACCTCACCCGATCAAACCGAACAAGCAAAGCGTCCCGCCGGCCCGATTTTCATCGTGGGTGCGCCACGCTCGGGAACCACCATGCTGCAGTACCGTTTGCGCAATCATCCCCGCATATCACTGCCTACGGGCGAATCTCATTTTATTGTCCCACTGCATGACAACCAGAAAGCCTATGGCGATCTCAGTCAGCCAGAAAACATCCGCAAAGTGCTGCAGGCCATGCTCGACCAGAGCCGGGAATTCCTGGAAACGGACCTGCATGGGCTGAAGTTCGATATCGACACGCTGGTCGGTGAATTGCATGCAGAAGGCCGGCATACCTTGCCTGCGATCATTTCCGGAATTTTTGAAAAGAATGCGCGTGGCGAGGGCAAGATGCGCTGGGGCGACAAAACGCCGTATTACGTAACGCATCTTCCAAAACTGCTGGACTGGTTCCCTGATGCCCAGATCGTGCATCTGATCCGGGATGGCCGCGATGTCGCACTTTCCCTGTTTGGACGACAGCATGACTTCTATGTCTATAACACCTACTTCGCGGCGGAATACTGGGAAAGCTACGTGGAGAAAGGACAC
>JANJUT010000121.1 GCA_024710445.1 Thiobacillus sp. | reverse complement strand
ATCGCTCGCGTTGCCATCATCGTTGATTCGCAAAGGGCGAATTCTACCGGCGGTGCCGCCGGTCAGCTGCCGGGCCTGGGCCAGGGTCTTGTCGACCGCCGGGCTTTTCTCGAGGATGGCGAGGTGGGCGGCAAAGAACTCGGCCCGCTTTTGCTGGGTTGTTTTAATTTTGTGAGCGGGCCTCAAACACCTTTGCCACTGATCCACCCGGCAGGCTCAATTTTCGGCGGGGCTGAGAGGGGAATGAAGTCAAAACCAGGACGGGGGTAACGGGGCGCTACGTATGCTTGAGTTATGACGCACATTCGGAACATAACGCCTGTGGTTCATGCGCCCTACGCAGGCCCCACAAAGATAATCAAGACCCGGTCCTAACAGCCAACACAAACAAAAGTTATTGACGAAAATGTTTAATTTGTTGACACGTTAATTAATCCATGAAACTATTCAATCTCACAAAAGGAGGAATGCCATGAGTGCCGACAAATATTCCGCAGCCAAGCTGAGTGAGTTCTGGGACTATGTGATTGAAAAAGGGCTCATGAACAAAGAGACGGCAACCAGTAGGAAAACCGCCTCACAGAAAATACTCGAGTCCTTGGATGACGCAGAGCGTCAAGATTTGCGCGCCTTGGACAGAGAACATGCATTTCTACGCTTCCAAAACATCGCGGGGAAGCGATATAGCCCAAGTAGCTTAACTGTATATAGAAGCCGCTTTTACGCTTCTCTGGATGACTTTCTTTCGTATGTGGCAAACCCTTCTGGGTTTAAGCCAAACACAGCAAAAAGCAATGGAAAGACAAAGAGCGAGGGCGCAAAACAAGCCAAGAGACGCCCTACTGTGGCCGAGAAAGAAAGCGCACCCACCCACCAGCCCGCAGTTGATTTAACAACAAGCGCTGACAACTTGACCTTACCGATCCCGCTTAGACCGGGGGTCGCAGTAAAAATTTTTGGATTGCCAGCTGATTTGTCTGTAGATGAAGCGAAGAAAATCTGCGGGGTCGTAAGCGCATATGCCTATTCGGTAACGGGTTCCTAGAGCCCTAAAAGATAAAGGCCACCTGCGCTAACAGATGGCCTTTGTTGCGGAATGGGAAACCCAGTTCCAGCAGATGAAGCCCTGTCAGGATACTGGATTCCGCTTTGTTCAACAATGTGCCCCCTGTTGTTTCCCCTGAGGCACCAGGAGAAATGTATGCGGAAAACCATTATCCGTAATGTTCCTCCAGGCTGGCGCCCGGTCTATTGCCGTTTCCGCCGCGTAAAGAACAGTTCCAGGGTTCTTGACGCTTGGGATTACGGTTATGAAACTTGGTGCTTCCTGGTCAGAAGTAAGTAGCAAAACGCCAGGCAGTAATGCCTGGCGTTTTTTATGACAAGTCGCGCACCCCGCGTCGGCTTCTTTCCCCTCTCAGCCCCGCCGAAAACCGAGCCTGTCGGGTGGATCAGCGGCAAAGGTGTCTGAGCCCCGCTCACAAAATCAAATCAACCCAGCAAAAGCGGGGCGAGTTCTTTGCCGCCCACCCGGCAGGTTCGGTTTTCGGGGTTTCGGGGATGAGCGGGGTCGCCTTTTCTTTGGCTACTTTCTTTTGGCGAAGCAAAAGAAAGTAACTAGCCGCCGGGCTACCCCCGGCCAACGGTCAGTAGCGCACCACTATCCCCAACAACATCCAACAACGAAAACCCACCCCAACCACGTTAAAATGCCGCTTTCCCGAAAAGCCGCTAATCCACCGTGAAACCCACCTTTCAGGACATCATCCTTACCCTGCAGCGCTACTGGGCCGAGCGCGGTTGTGCATTGCTGCAGCCCTACGACATGGAAGTCGGCGCGGGTACGTCGCATACCGCCACCTTTCTGCGCGCCCTTGGCCCGGAGCCGTGGAAGGCCGCCTACGTGCAGCCGAGCCGTCGCCCCAAGGACGGGCGCTATGGCGACAACCCCAACCGGCTGCAGCATTACTACCAGTTCCAGGTGGTATTGAAGCCGGCGCCGGCCGACATTCTGGAGTTGTATCTGGGTTCGCTGGAAGCGCTGGGATTTGACCTGAAGAAGAACGACGTGCGTTTCGTCGAGGACGACTGGGAAAATCCGACGCTCGGCGCCTGGGGGCTGGGCTGGGAGGTGTGGCTGAACGGCATGGAAGTGACGCAGTTCACCTATTTCCAGCAGGTTGGCGGCATCGACTGCAAGCCGATCACCGGCGAAATCACCTATGGTCTGGAACGCCTGGCGATGTATCTGCAGGGCGTGGAAAGCGTGTTCGATCTGGTGTGGACCAAAGGGCTGACGTATCGCGATGTGTATCACCAGAACGAGGTAGAACAGTCGACCTACAACTTCGAACACAGCGATGTCGATTTCCTGCTGACCGCGTTCAGCGCGCACGAGAAGACGGCGCAGGAATTGATGGCCGCGCAACTGGCGTTGCCGGGCTATGAGCAGGTGCTGAAGGCGGCACACACGTTCAATCTGCTCGACGCGCGCGGCGCGATTTCGGTAACCGAGCGCGCGGCCTATATCGGCCGCATCCGCAATCTGGCGCGCGCGGTGGCGAAGAGCTATCTCGACAGCCGGGCGCGGCTGGGTTTCCCGATGGCGCCGAAGGAATGGGCGGATGAAGTCAGCGCCCAGCTTGCGAAGAAGGAGGCCGCATGAGCACGCAGGCCCTGCTGGTCGAACTCTTTGTCGAAGAACTGCCGCCCAAGGCGTTGAAAAAGCTGGGGGAGGTTTTTGCCTCGAAAGTGTTTGAAGGTCTGGAATTGAATGACTTCCTGGAGCCGAACTCCGAGTTGACAAGCTTTGCCACGCCTAGACGGTTAGCCGTACACATAACGGGTGTGCGAGAGATTTCGCAGCCACGCCCTCAATCGCCCAAAACTCTTATGCCTGCGTCGGTAGGTCTAGACGAGGACGGTAAGCCTAAAGCTCCTTTATTGAAACGCTTGCGTTCCATGTACCACGATGAAGTAGACATTTCATGGTTGATGGATGAACGAGTTTTTGTTGAAGAGGATGGTGGCAAGCAAGTCATTAAGCATCGCGAAGATCTTGCTGCTGGTGGCCCCCTGTACATTCGCTTGGAAGGTGCAATTAAAGACGCCTTGGAGAAATTACCCATTCCAAAAGTGATGACGTATCCGAATCCGTCAAGGGATGGCTGGGAAACCGTCAACTTTGTACGGCCAGCCCATAGTCTGATCGCCTTACATGGAACAGAAATCGTGCCGGTTTCGGTGCTGGGTTTGCAGGCCGGACGCGAGACGCAGGGCCATCGCTTCGAGGCGCGCGTGAATCCGGTGGTGATCGCCTCTGCTGACAGCTATGCCAGCCAGCTGAAAGACGATGGCGCCGTGATCGCCGGTTTTGCCGAACGCCGTGCCGAGATCGTGCGTCAGTTGCAGGCGGCCGCTGCACCTTCCGGACTGAAGCCGATCGAGGACGATGCGCTGCTGGACGAAGTCACCGCGCTGGTCGAGCGCCCCAATGTGCTGGTTGGCGAGTTCGAGCAGGCTTTCCTCGAAGTGCCGCAGGAATGCCTGATCCTGACGATGAAGGCGAACCAGAAATACTTCCCGCTGCTGGATGCGGCGGGCAAGCTTACCAGCCAGTTCCTGATCGTCTCCAACATCTCGCCCGACGATGCGTCTGCGGTGGTCGAGGGCAATGAAAGGGTAGTCCGCCCGCGACTGGCCGATGCCAAGTTCTTCTTCGACCAGGATCGCAAGAAGACGCTGGAGTCGCGAGTCTCCGGGTTGGCCAGGGTGGTGTATCACAACAGGCTCGGCACCCAGGGCGAGCGGGTGGAGCGCGTGCGGGCGATTGCGCGATGGGTGGCTGGGCAGGTCGGGGCGAACGTCGAACACGCCGACCGCGCAGCACGGTTGTCCAAAGCCGACCTGCTGACCGACATGGTCGGCGAATTCCCGGAACTGCAGGGCATCATGGGCGGCTATTACGCGCGCCACGATGGCGAGGACGAAAGCGTCGCCCAGGCGATCGCCGACCAGTATCTGGTGCGGCGCGAAGAGACCGAAGCGGTCTCCAACCTGGTCAGCGAAGTGCTGCAGATCGCCGACCGCATGGAAACGCTGGTGGGCATCTGGGGCATCGGCCTCAAGCCGACCGGCGACAAGGACCCGTTTGCGCTGCGCCGTCATGCCTTGTCGGTGATCAAGTCGTTCCAGTTGCTGGATTTGAATGCGGGCATAACAGGTTTGCAGTTGAAGCTTGACGACCTGATCGAGCATGCGCTGTCCGTTTTCCCGGCAGGCCTGCTGGCCGGCAACGTGGCCGAGGAACTCAAGCTGTTCATTTACGAGCGCAATGCCAACCAGCTGGCGCCACACTTTGGTGCCGAGGCCATCGCGGCGGTGTTCGCCAGCTACCCGCCGCTGCCGGAAATCGGCAAGCGCCTCGCCGCGGTACGCGAGTTCGCCTCGCTGCCCGAGTCGCCGAGCCTCGCTGCCGCCAACAAGCGTGTTGGCAACATCCTGAAAAAGGCTGAAGGCGAAGTCGGGAATACGGCTGACCCCGCGCGCTTTGTCGAGGCTGCCGAGACCGCGCTGTTTGCCGCGCTCGGCGAGATCTCGCCCAAGGCCGATGCCGCGTTTGCGTCAGGCGACTACACCGCCTCGCTGCAGGCGCTGGCCGCCCTGCGGGAACCGGTCGACGCCTTCTTCGACAGCGTGATGGTCAACGCCGACGATCCCGCCCTGAAAGCCAACCGGCTGGCGCTGCTGAAGCAGTTGCACCAGACCATGAACCGGGTGGCGGACATCTCGCGTCTGGCGGCGTAATATGAAACCCTGGAACGGCAGTGGACCGCTTTACTTCCCCCGTATGGAAGCCACATGAGCAGCATGACTCGAGTCTCACATACCATGATGTCGGATGGGCACGCTACGCACTCGCTGGCACGACCAGGCAAGCGCCTGGCTTTGTCGCTTCTTCTTGCAGGCATGAGCCTGCCGCGTCGCCGCTTCGTGCCAGCCTCTCGCCTGGCCGCACCATCGAGTGCGTCCAACCGCCGCCCCAAGGTTTATTCATGAAGCTCATCATTCTCGATCGTGACGGTGTCATCAACATCGACTCCGACCAGTTCATCAAGTCGCCGGACGAATGGAAACCCATTCCCGGCAGTCTGGAAGCGATTGCGCGGTTGACGCGCGATGGCTGGCGCGTGGTGGTGGCAACCAATCAATCCGGGCTGGCGCGCGGCTTGTTCGAAATGGCAACGCTGAATGCCATTCACGCCAAGATGCACAAGGCGGTGACCCAGATGGGGGGGCGTATCGAGGCGGTGTTCTATTGTCCGCATGCGGCCGAGATGAATTGCGAATGCCGCAAGCCCAGGCCGGGGCTGTTCAATGAAATTGCCACACGTTATGGCCGCGACCTGCAGGGGGTGCCCTCGATAGGCGATTCGCTGCGCGATCTGGAAGCCGCGGCCAGTGTGGGTGCACGCCCGTTTCTGGTGAAAACCGGCAAAGGCATGAAAACGCTGGCGGCCGGTGGGTTTCCCAGGGACATCCCGGTATTTGCAGACCTCAGCGAGGCCGTTGAACATCTTTTAGCAGCAACGGCATGAACCTGATTCGCTCGGTAATTTTTGCGGTCCTGCAGACCGCGTTGACGATATTTTTCAGTGTCGTCGCCCTGTTCAGCCTTCCGTTTTCTGTCCATACGCGCTATCGGCTGATCACCGGCTATAACCACATCGTGATCTGGCTGGCGCGCGGGGTGCTGGGCATCCGTTATGTGGTGGAAGGACTGGAGCATCTGCCGAAGCAGCCCGCCATCATTCTCGCCAAGCACCAGTCGGCGTGGGAAACGGTGGCGTTTTTGTTTATGTTTCCGCCGGTCTCGCCCGTGATCAAACAGGAGCTTCTGAACGTGCCGTTTTTTGGCTGGGCCTTCCGGTTGTTGAATCCCATCGCGATTGACCGCGGCGCCGGGCGCGAGGCGCTCAAGCAAATCGTCCGGCAGGGCAAGGAAAGGCTTGAGTCGGGATTCTGGGTGCTGGTGTTCCCGGAAGGCACACGCGTCGCCCCGGGCGAAAAAGGCCGTTACGGCATCGGCGGCAGTTGGCTGGCGGCCGAAACCGGTACGCCGATCGTGCCGGTTGCGCACAACGCCGGCGAAGTCTGGCCGAAGAATGCCTTCATCAAGCGACCCGGCACGGTCACGGTGCGGATTGGCCCCGTCATGCCCACCGAAGGCAGGACCGCAGCCGAACTCACGCGCGCGGTGGAAGCCTGGATCGAAACCGAAATGGCGAGGCTCCCTCCTGCTGCCGCACGCCAATAACGGCGTCCTGCAGATCGGCGACGCCGCCGTTCCCTATCAGTTGTGGCGCTCGCACCGCCGTCGCACGCTGGGGTTGACGGTGACCCCGCGCGAGGTGCGCATCCACGCGCCGAGCTGGACCCCGCGCGCCGAGATCGAACGCTACATGCTGCTGCAGCGCGACTGGCTGCATCGTACCTGGGTGCGCATGCAGACGCGCGCGCCGCAGGCCGCCCCGACGTTGGCGAACGAACTGCGCTATCTGGGGCGCAGGCTGAAACTCGATGTCCGGGCCTCGCTATTCCACGAGGTACGCCGGCATGGCGATACGCTGCGCATCTATGCGCCGCTGAATGCGGATGCCAATGAACTGGTGCGCGCCTGGCTGCTGGCCCGCGCCGAACGTTTGCTGGCCTGGCGGCTCACGCGCGTCGCACGCAAGCTGGGCCGCGCACCCAGCCGTTTTGCCCTGTCCAACGCGCAGACGCAATGGGGCAGCTGCACCCGGCGCGGTCATATCCGTCTCAACTGGCGGCTGGTGCAGGCGC
>JANJUT010000033.1 GCA_024710445.1 Thiobacillus sp. | reverse complement strand
TCTCGCCCGCCAGTTGGCGTTGCTTGATCTTGTATTCGAGATCGACCGAGAGCTTGCCCGAATCGATCCGGCGTCCGGCGAACTTGCCCGAGTAGGGCGTCAGGTTGGCCATTTCCAGATTGCGGAAGGTGAGCTTCAGATCGGTGAAATCGGTCGCCCGGAACGGCTGGACCGAACCCCGGACACGCGCCAAACCATAATCGTCCACCTTGCCGTCGAGTTCCACCAGTGCCGTCGTCTTGGGATCGGTGGCAAGCCCGCTCACCACCCCGGTCAAATCGTGCATGCGCGTGCCGAATTGCTGCGGCAATGACAAATCTGCAAATTCCGCATTGGCGCCGATAATGCGCAGACGCTCGATGGCGAGCGGAAACTCATCAGCCGGTTCAGGCTTGCTGGACTTGGCGACGGGCTTTTCAGCCGCCTGCTCGGTAGCGGATGTCCGCAGGATGCGCTTCAGGTTGATCGACTTGTCTTCAAATATGATGACCTTGCCGAAGGGATTTTGCGCCACCAGCTCGCTCATGCTGAGGCGGTTGGGATTGAGCCTGAAACGCAAGGTATTGGACGAAAGCTTCTTCCAGCCCAGAAACGCCTCCTCGGTTTCCTCTTCGGTGATGGCCAGATCGTCCACCGCGAAGCCGCCCCGGTAATCCAGCCTCACGTCGGACCGCGGCCTGGAAAACGTCAGCCTGCCGCGTGTCGATGCCGCGCCCGAATGCAGGTTGAGCCTGGCAATCTGGTTGACATAGGGCGCAAAGGGCTTCAGCGGCAGGCTTACCAGCCTGAGATTCAGACTGCCCGATGACTTGCCCGGAACAACGCTGCCGCTGGCGGTAAAGCGACCGCCCTGTCTCAGCGAAAATCCTGCGTCCAGCGGCACCGCCTTGTTCATATCGAGGCTGAGATCCTTCAGGGTGACGAAGCCCCTGGCCACATCCAGCCTGACTGGCCTGTTGGGCGATCGATCGACGATGCCAACCTCGATGCCGTCGACAGCAAGGCGCGCAAGCTTCACCGCCAATGGCGCATCCGTCCTGGCGTCCGACTTGCCTGAATCTGCGGCAGGTGCGCCTGCCGCCTTTTTCAGAATGCCGGCCCAGTTCAGCGTCTTGCGGCGGTCCAGGGATACGGTCGTTTTTGCGCCGCTCAGTTCCACCGCCTCGATATCAAGCTGTTTGTCGGCCAGCTTCAATCCTGCGTTGACCAGCGCGGCATGCTGCAAGCTTGCCACCTGCTGTGATCCGGACTGCAGCTTGACCGGGCCCACTGCCGCGTTCACCGGGCCAACCGTGAAGTCGGTCGTGGTGCCCGCCTCGCCCGTCAACGACGCGGTCAGGCCAAAGCCCTCGGCCGTGACGCCGAGCGGCGAAGCGAAGCCGCGATCGGTAAAGCGTGCCGACCAGTCGGCCAGCCTGATTTCCTTGACGCCGATTTTCCACGGCGCAACGGGGGCAAGGGTTGGGGAGTCTTTCGACTTGGTCGTAGCGGGCGTGGGAGAAACCTGGATTGCCTGCACACTGCTATCCACGGCGAACAGCGTTTGCCAGTCCAGTCCGCCCTTGACGTCGCGCGTTGCCGCGAGCTTGCCGCCGACAAGGCTCACGCCGGCCACATCGACCGTCCGTTTGGATAGATCAAAATTGGCATTCCTGACCCGAGCCTCGGCAAGCTCCAACACGGGAGCATACGATTCCGTCCCGCTATGCGGGACTTCAGCGCGTAGCGGATCGGAATCCTTTAGGGCCCTGCCGCCGCGCGGCGCAAGCGCCAGATCCTGCACAATCAGATTGGCACCATTGACCTGCAGCCAGGGCACATTCTCGCCGGCCTTGTCGACCAGCATGGCAAAGCGATAGCGCAAACCGGCCGCGAGGGTGCCGGACAGTAGCTCGAAATTGCGCGGGCTTTTGATCACGCGCAGCAGCTTGGTCAGGCCCACCCCTTCCAGCCCGAGCTCGCCACTCGACACCACCGGATTCAGCCCGACATCGCCCTTCCATTTGAGGGTGCCGCCATGCTCCGGTAATTTGGCAGCAATCAGGTAATCGCCCCGGTCCTCGGGCAGGGTAGAAAGACCATCGAGCTCGATGCCGAGCGGCTGCAACGAAACCGTGAAAGGCTTGCCCGGACGATTGGCGTCGGTGTACTCGACGTCGCCATTTTCGATCTTGATGTGATCGATCAGCAGCCGGGCGATGGTATCGGAAGGCGGCTCTTTATTCTCGTTGAGCTTGGCGATCAGCGCGGCCCAGTTCAGCTTGCCGCCGCGGCGCACTTCAACCGTGGCGCGTGGGCCGTTGAGTTGAATGTCCTGGATGCGCCAGGCCCAGCGGAACAGACCGGTGGTTTCGAGGTTGACATAGAGCCGATCGAAACCGGCCAGCGGTGCGCCATTTTGTTCGGCCAGCTTGAGACCGGTGACCGTGGCCTCGAGGGTCAGTGGATTGAACTTGACCTGCTGTACGCTCAGCTGGCTGGCAAGCTTGTTCTCACCCATCCAGGGCAGCAGTTTCTGGGCCAACGGATCAACCAGGAAAAATCCAAATATCAGATAAAGCCCAAACAGACCGGCAACGATCAGAACCGGCAAACTCAATGCAACTTTGGCGATGCGTCCCCTCATGGCGTCTCCCTGGATTATTTTTCTTGCATGACCTCGCGAATGACACGGAAGATTTCACGAAAGGCCTTGGGCGGCTTGCTGCGCGCGGCTTCATCGCGGGCATTGCGAATCAGCTGGCGCAGATGCGTGGCGTCGGCATCGGGATAATTGTTCAGAAACAGCGTCAGCGCCTCATTGTCGGCTATCAGCTTGTCGCGCCATTTTTCGGCCTGATGCAGCTTGGCATTTTCGGCGGCAGACACACCATTGAATGCATCCAGCTGCGCCTGGATCGGCGCCGGATCGATGCTGCGCATCAGCTTGCCGATGTATTGCTTTTGCCGACGTAGCGCGCCGTTCTGGGTGATCTTGCGGCAATCGGCCACCGCGGTGCGCAGGTTATCCGGCAGTTCGATGCGCTTGAACTGGGCAGCAGGCAATTTGACAAGTTCCTCGCCCAGTTCCTGCAGGGATTCGACTTCACGTTTGATCTGGCTTTTGCTGGGGCCGGCGTAGACTTCGTCGGGGTCGAATTCCAGCTCGGCATCGGGGTCGATCAGGCGCACTGTGGGGCTTTCGGTTGCTGTTATGATCCTCATTGTAGTTTCCTGCTCATAAAACGCCCAACAAAACGACGCTGTCTCCCTACCCTTTTCGCCCACACACCATGCCCCGTTCCCAATTCAGCTACACCCGTGACCAGCTCATTGCCCTTTCCCGGATCGTGATCGAGCACGCCGCCAGGCAGGGCGCCACTGCTGCCGACACCGAGATCTCAGAAGGCGTCGGCCAGAACGTCAGCGTGCGCCAGGGTGAAATCGAAACCATCGAATACAACAAGGACAAGGGTGCGGGCGTCACGGTCCACATCGGTCAGCGACGCGGTCATGCCTCGACCTCGGACCTGTCGGAAGCAGCACTGAAAAGCGCGGTCGAAAAGGCCATGACCATCGCCCGCTTCACCGCCGAGGACGACTGCGCCGGACTGCCGGACGCCGACAAGATGGCGAAGGACATCCGCGACCTCGACCTCTATCACCCGTGGGCATTGACCGTTGAAGAAGCGGCCGAGCGCGCCCGCGCCTGCGAAGCGGCGGCGCTTGCGGTCGACAAACGGCTGACCAATTCGGAAGGCGCGGGGGTCAGCACCCATACCTCGCATTTCATCTATGCCAACAGCCTGGGCTTTTGCGACGGCTATCCAGGTTCACGCCACAGCATGTCGGTTGCCGTAATCGGCGAGGACAAGGGCGCGATGCAGCGCGACTACTGGTATACCAGTGCACGCAATGCAAACAGCCTGGATGCGCCCGAAGCCGTGGGCCGCATTGCCGGCACGCGCACCGTGCGGCGGCTGAACGGCCGCAAACTCGACACCCGCACCTGTCCGGTCATCTTCGAAGCACAGATCGCCACCGGCCTGATCGGCAACTTTGTCGCGGCTGTCTCCGGCGGCAGCCTCTATCGCAAATCGTCGTTCCTGCTCGACAGCCTGGGCAAGGACGTGTTCTCACCGCGGGTGCAGATCCGCGAAATGCCCTTCATCCCGAACGGACTCGGCAGCGCCCCCTTCGACAACGAAGGCGTGGTCTGCCTCGAGCGTGACATCGTCAAGGACGGCGTGCTGCAGGGCTATTTCCTGTCGAGCTACACGGCCCGCAAACTGGGCATGAGCACCACCGGCAACGCCGGCGGCA
>JANJUT010000011.1 GCA_024710445.1 Thiobacillus sp. | reverse complement strand
TATGACGGCTGCCATCCTGCAGCGACTGTACGTAGACCACCGGTTTCCGGTCCTCAAACGACACGTACGCCAGGCGCATACCGTCAGGCGAAAACATCGGGGAGATCACCGACTCGTTCGAGCGTACCACCGTGCGGGGGTTCTGTCCGTCAGCATCGGCCACCCGCAGTTCAAAGCGCTTGCCCTGTTTCTGCACGTAAGCGATGCGACTGCTGAACGCGCCCGGTGTGCCGGTCAGTTTTTCATACACGATGTCGGCGATCTGGTGCGCCGTCGCACGCCACTGCGATGCTGAAATGTTGTAGCCGAACCCCGCCAGTTGCGTCTGCCTGATGACATCCAGCAGACGGAAACGCACATCGAAACGACCACCGGGCAGCGCAATAACCTGCCCGATCACCATGGCCTCGGCACCCTGCGCACGCCAGGTACTGTAATTGACCTGCGCGGGCTCGACTGGCTGCTGCAGTCCACTGGCATCGACCAGTCTGATTTGACCACTGCGATTCAGGTCGTCACCGACTATCTGGGTCAGCATGGGTTCAGGCTGGCCTGCGGCCATCTGAAAAGGCACCACCGCCACCGCAATCTTGTTTGCCGCTCCGCCAATCACCTGGATTTCCATGGCTGCGTGCGCAGAAAAAGCAGCGCCCAGCAAGCTCAGACAGAAAAGGGGAAACAGCAAAACAGCACGCAGCATAGGATGAGAATCTCGATCAGAAGTGCTTGACTGGAAGGGAGTCTAGCATAGCCAGCCAGCGGGTCAGATGACGCTGGCGTGCCCTGCCAGCCTGTTTCCGGCTCAGCATGCCAGCTTGACCCAAGAGGTTGAAACGTCCGGGCAGCCCCAGCCGGGCTCACTCTTTGGGGCGATGCACGAAAGAAAGTTCCGGAACAAATGCCGCACGCGCGGCACGGTCAGCTGGCAGCGGAAGCGGTGACGACAGTTCGATCGCGCGCACCACGGCCTCGTCATACGCCGCATTTCCGCTCGGTTGTGTCACCCGCACGCTGAGGACTTCACCCGTAGGCAGCAGCCTCACCAGGCAGCGCACCTCGGGATTGCCTTTCAGGTTGTCTGGCAGCCGGGTGTTGCCGCGCACGGTGGCGCTGATCAGGTCGCGATACTGCCCCACTGCACGGGCCAGTTCGGTCTGTCGTCTGCCGGCTGCGGCTTGCGCCTCGGCCAGCCTGGCCGCACGGTCTGCGCTGGCGGCTGCCTCAGCTGCGATTCGCTGTGACAACGCGTCTGCTTCCATCTGCCGCAGCAATTCCCGCTTTTTCTGATCAGCGAGCTGCTTTTCGTGTGCTGTCTTGGCTGTCTCCGCTTCAATGCGTGCGGCTTCAGCCAGGCGTTTTTCCTCCGCCACGCGCCGGGTGTCGGTCTTCTTTTTTTCCAGCGCGATGTCCGGCGCCTTTGGGGCAGGCGGCTCTTTTACAGCAGGCGGTCGTGAAGGAACGGGCTCCGCCATGCGCTTGACCGGTTCCGCCCTGCGGGGTGGCGGAGGCCGTTTTGTGGCAGCCGGTTCGGCTGGCAACGCCTCCCACAAATCGACCATCACGGGTGCGGGATGCTGGGTTTGCCACGACACGCCAAACACCAGCAACAAGAGAAACACCCCGTGCACGCCCAGCGCCAGCACACCCGCCAGGAAACTGGAGGCGGGACGGGAAACAAAGGGGGCGTCAGCCGGAATCACGGCGCCGGGCGGGCAAGCAGGCCGATGCGCGTGATCCGGGCATGCTGCAGCAAAGTCATGGTGTCCATCACCTCTTCATAGCGCACGTTCTTGTCTGCGGCGATGACCACGGGCTGATCCGGCAGCGCGCGATGCAACTCGGCAATCGCGGCCGCCAGGTCCTGCTTCGCCACCACCTGCTCTTCGCCTTTTGTCGCGCGATTGCGCAACAGGTATTCGCCCGATTCCTTGATGATGACTTCCAGCGGCTGCGCGGGGGTCTGCGAAGTTTTACCCACGCTCGGCAGCTCGACCTGCGAGGGGTTGATGAAAGGTGCCGTCACCATGAAGATGACCAGCAGCACCAGCATCACGTCGATCATCGGCACGACGTTGATCTGGGCAACCTGTTTGCGGGTGCGCGCCACGCCTTAAACCGCCTTGTTCGACTGGCGCTGCAGAATGTTGGAAAACTCCTCCATGAAGCTTTCCATGCGGTTGGCCAGGCGGTCGATGTCATGGGTGTAGCGGTTGTAAGCCACCACGGCAGGAATGGCGGCAAACAGGCCCATCGCCGTTGCAATCAGGGCTTCGGCAATGCCGGGCGCAACCTGTGCCAGGGTGGCCTGCGCCACGGTGGCCAGCCCCTGGAACGCCAGCATGATGCCCCACACCGTGCCGAACAGGCCCACGTAAGGCGACACCGAACCGACGGTCGCGAGGAAGGAGAGATGCGACTCCAGACCGTCCAGCTCGCGCTGGTAGGTCGCGCGCATGGCACGCTGGGTGCCATCGATCACGACGTTGCCCGGCAACCCGGCCTGGCGCCGCAGCTTCGTGAATTCGCGGAAACCCGCTTCGAACACACGTTCCATTTCACCGGCATTTTCGCGCTCGGCCGACACCCGCTGGTACATGACATGGAGGTCCCCGCCCGCCCAGAATTCACGCTCGAAATCATCGGTCGATTTCTGGGCACGCTTCAAGGTAAACATCTTGATGAAGATGTACCACCACGACATCAGCGACGCCCCCAGCAGAATCAGCATCACGAACTGCACGGGCAACGAGGCGTTGATCATGAGGTGAAGCAGGGAGAGGTCTTGACCGAGTTCAGGATTCACGTTTCTTGGGCCAGTGCTTGAAGAATGGGCGCAGGTATTTTAACGGGTTTGAAACGCGTCGCATCGACGCAGGCCAGCGTAACCTGTGCTGCAACCAGCCGGGCATCCCCTCGGCTCAGCGACTGTGTCAGGACAAGGCTGGCCCGACCGAGTTCCAGCAGGGTGACCGACACATCGAGCCGATCGTTGAAACGGGCTGGCGCCAGATAGTCCACTTCCACCCGCCGCACCACGAATACGACCCCGGCTTCATCGCGCAGGACATCCTGCTCGAAACCGGCTGCACGCAACCATTCGGAACGCGCGCGCTCCATGAATTTGAGATAGTTGGCGTAATACACCACGCCGCCGGCATCGGTGTCTTCCCAGTACACCCGCACGGGCCAGTGGAATACGGCTTTCAAATCAGGCCCGGCACCTGAATTGAACCTGGCGCTCAAAACAGCTCCGCACCGGATTCACCGGCGGGCACGGCAATGCCAAGATGGCGATACGTCAGCGGCGTGGCGATCCGGCCGCGCGGCGTACGCTGCAGATAGCCCTGCTGAATCAGGAAGGGTTCGAGCACATCCTCGATGGTGTCGCGTTCTTCACCGATGGCCGCCGCGAGGTTGTCCAGGCCGACCGGACCGCCCATGAATTTTTCGACGATCGCCAGCAGCAGCTTCCTGTCCATCACGTCGAGTCCGGCGCGATCAACGTCCAGCATCACCAGTGCTGCATCCGCCACCGTGCCCGTGGCGTGCCCCTCCGCCTTGACCTCGGCATAATCGCGCACCCGGCGCAGCAGGCGGTTGGCAATACGGGGCGTGCCGCGCGAGCGTCTGGCGATCTCCAGCGCCCCGGCCTCTTCCAGATTCATCTGCAACAGCCCGGCTGAGCGGTGGACGATAAAGCCCAGCTCTTCCGCCGTATAAAACTCCAGCCGCGCAACGATGCCGAAGCGGTCGCGCAGCGGGTTGGTGAGCATGCCGGCGCGCGTGGTGGCACCGACCAGCGTGAACGGCGGCAGGTCGAGCTTGACCGAGCGCGCGGCCGGGCCTTCGCCTATCATGATGTCGATCTGGAAATCTTCGAGCGCGGGATAAAGCACCTCTTCCACCACCGGGCTCAGGCGATGGATTTCGTCGATGAACAGCACATCGTGCGGCTCGAGGTTGGTCAGCAGCGCCGCCAGATCGCCGGCACGCTCCAGCACCGGGCCTGAAGTCTGGCGCAGGTTAACGCCCATCTCGCGCGCGATGATGTGGGCCAGCGTGGTCTTGCCCAGTCCCGGCGGGCCGAACAGCAGCACATGATCCAGCGCTTCGCTGCGTTTTTTGGCGGCGTGAATGAAAATCTCGAGCTGCTCACGCGCCTTGGCCTGGCCGACATACTCCGCCAGCGTCCGCGGACGCAGGGCACGCTCCACCTGTTCTTCCTGCGGGCTGATGGGGGCTTGTGCAATAAGGCGGTCGGTTTCGATCATGGTGCCAGACGGATGACTGCGAACAGGGGCGATTCTACCCTGCGTCCTTTCCAGACAATGCAGCAGCGAACACCAACTGGCCACGCCCACGCTCCTTGGCCTGATACAGTGCGCGGTCTGCACGCGCCAGCGCTTGGCCGATGGTGTCGGATTC
>JANJUT010000261.1 GCA_024710445.1 Thiobacillus sp. | reverse complement strand
GTCAGCACCGCGCGGTGGCGGGCTTCCATGTCTTGTGTCAGCAAAGCGGGCAAGCCCGCCTGCTCGCGCCGCATGGCATGGAGGCGCAACAGCAGAAAAACCGTTACCAGGATGAGGGTGGCAAGACCAATGAGGAGGCTGATTTCAACAGGGCGCATGGTGCTGATTTTACCCGTGCCACACGTAAAAAACCCGGCGCGAAGCCGGGCTTTTAGTCACGCAGCCCCGGCGCAAGGCCGGGTTGGGCTTACGCCGCTGCGCGCGATGCTTTTTTGCGCTCGTGTTCCTGCAGGTGACGCTTGCGGATGCGGATCGACTTCGGCGTGATTTCCACCAGTTCGTCGTCGTCGATGAATTCCACTGCGGATTCCAGCGTCAGTTTGATCGGCG
This sequence comes from Thiobacillus sp., assembly GCA_024710445.1. Lineage (GTDB taxonomy): Bacteria > Pseudomonadota > Gammaproteobacteria > Burkholderiales > Thiobacillaceae > Thiobacillus. Next base: position 13,570 of record JANJUT010000261.1, on the reverse strand, counting down.
TGGTCAGGCGCACGGCTTCATCGGTACCGGATGAGCGGACGTTGGTGAGTTGCTTGCCTTTGATCGGGTTGACCACCAGGTCGTTGTCACGGCTGTGGATGCCGATGATCATGCCTTCGTACAGTTTGTCGCCGGGTGCAACGAACATGCGGCCGCGATCTTCCAGTTTCCACAGCGCATAGGCAACGGCCTCGCCGTTGTCCCGGCTGACCAGTACGCCGTTGTGGCGGCCGGGGAGGTCGGCTTTCACCGGACCGTAGTCGTCGAACACGTGGCTCATCAGGCCGGTGCCGCGCGTCATGGTCATGAAGTCGGACTGGAATCCGATCAGGCCACGTGCGGGAATGTGGTATTCCAGGCGGGTGCGGCCATGGCCGTCGGATTCCATGTTGGTGAGTTCGCCGCGGCGGCGGCCGATTTCTTCCATTACCGCACCCTGGGTGTCGTCTTCCAGGTCGATGCTGAGGTTTTCATACGGCTCGCACTTTTCGCCATCGATTTCCTTGTATACCACGCGCGGCTTGCCCACGGCCATCTCGAAGCCTTCGCGACGCATGTTTTCCAGCAGGATGGTGAGGTGCAGTTCGCCGCGACCGGAGACGCGGAACACGTCGGCATCACCGGTCTCGTCGACGCGCAGGGCGACGTTGACCAGCAGTTCTTTCTTCAGGCGCTCGCGAATCTGGCGGCTGGTGACGAACTTGCCTTCGGTGCCGGCCAGGGGCGAGGCATTGACCATGAAGTCCATGTTGAGCGTGGGTTCGTCGACAGGCAGCACGGGCAGGCCGACCGGATTGTCCTTGTCACAAATGGTGACACCGATACCGATGTCGTCCAGACCCGAAATGATGATGATGTCGCCGGCTTCGGCTTCGTCCACGGGCACGCGATCCAGGCCCCTGAAACCAAGCACCTGGTTGATGCGGCCGCTGGCGACCTGGTCTTCGTGGTTCATCACCACCACCGACATGCCTGGCTTGATGCGGCCATTCAGTACGCGACCAACGCCCAGACGACCGGTGTAGGTCGAGTAGTCCAGCGCGGCGATTTGCAGTTGCAGCGGGGCGTCGGGTGAGCCGGGTGGGGTGGGGACGTGTGCGATCACGGTGTCGAACAGTGTCGTCATGTTGTCGGCCGAACCGCCTTCCGAGGGCGCGTCCTTCAGATCCTGGCAGGCCCAGCCATTGAGACCAGAAGCGTAGATGATAGGGAAGTCGAGCTGCTCATCGGTGGCGTGGAGTTTGTCGAACAAATCGAAGGTTTGATCGACGACCCAGTTCGGGCGAGCACCAGGACGATCCACCTTGTTGATCACGACAATCGGCTTCAGGCCAAGCGCCAGTGCTTTTTTGGTGACGAAGCGTGTTTGCGGCATCGGGCCTTCGACCGCATCAACCAGCAGCACCACGCCGTCAACCATGCCGAGCACGCGCTCAACCTCGCCGCCGAAGTCGGCGTGGCCGGGGGTATCGACGATGTTGATGTGATATTCACCGTAGGTAATGGCGGTGTTTTTCGCCAGAATGGTGATGCCGCGTTCTTTCTCCAGGTCGTTGGAGTCCATGACCCGCTCGTCAACCGCCTGGTTGTCGCGGAAGGTGCCGGATTGTTTGAGCAGCTGGTCGACCAGCGTGGTCTTGCCATGGTCGACGTGCGCGATGATGGCGATGTTGCGTAGCTTGCGGGACATGATGGGTGCCGATTACGGGAAACCCAGCATTATAGCATGGTTGCTTTACAAGCCTGATCGGCTGATCAAATCGCCTCGTTTATTGATTTGGCCTGATGAAGTTTGAAGTGGCACGGAAGCCTGGCTTGCCGAGGGGGGATGAAACAGCGCGGGAGGCCGAATCAATAAGCATTAAAAACAGCGTTCTATTGAGACGGCCCAATGGACAGATCAATCCAGGAAAACGCAAAAAACATCATGAGGTTCAAACATTACCAGGCCGTCTCAATAGCGTGCCAAGGGGTGTGCGTTCAAGCGCTCGTCGATGCGGTCGATGACACGCTGATAGCGTGCACTGCCTATGGGCCCGAAGCGGCGGTCGAACTCGGCCTGTGGCATGTATTCCGGCAGGTCGCGATAGTCCGGCAGCAGGTCGGCATCGCTGCGCGCGTTGGCCAATAGCTGGCGTATCTGAGCGGCTTCATCGCCGGTGGCGCGTTCACCAAGGCGCACACCGGCACGGTTGGCGGCCAGGTCGGTGAAGCTGAAGCCCGATCCCTTGTCTGCGTCTTCCTCTTCCTTGACCAGGCCGATGGCAGTGGCCAGACGGCTGCTTCCGTTCACGGTAAGCGCGGCTGAAATCACAAAATGCTCGGCAAAATCGCGGCGTTCGTGCAAAGACAACAGAATGCGGGGGGCCCGACGGATGGACCGGCTGTCGCCTTCCAGCAGTTTCGGCAAGCTGATGCCCGCCAGATACGCGGCCAGTGCGGTGAGTGCGGCACGGTTTTCCACCCGCGCATCGCCACCGGCCAGAAGTGCCTGTGCAAACAAGGGGGACATGATGGTGACCAGGGGAACGGTACTGCCGTGCGGGTAGGGCTTGAGGAGCGCGTCCAGTTGCCCGGCATAGGCAAGCATGCGCACCTGGTCTTCTGGTGCAATCAGCAACTCGGCACTCTTGCGTTCAATTTGGGTCAGCAGCTCCGGGTGCCAGCGGTAGTCCAGTGTGGCCTGGTTTTCATCGAAATGCACCTGCGAGAATGCATCGGCAAGCGCCGCGTAGGTGTCGTCGTGCCGCAGCCAGTGGTGCGTCAGGCGTGCTATCCAGTTCGCCATGGTGCCAGGAAGCGGCAAGCTGCCCAATTGCAGACTCTGTATCTGCACTCCGTTGGGTATATCCGCCACTTCGGCGGTGATGTTGAGATAGCGCCCGAAGGGGTTGGCTGGTACGGCGAGCGTGGCCGTGAGCGTGGCCTGATTCGGCGTGAGATCGGCGGCGATGCCGCTGACGCGACGGAGTTCAACGGCGTAGTTGAGCAGGCGATTCAATTCGGTTTCGTCGAGCCGGATGCTGTAGGTGACCTCGGGCGTCTGGCGCCGCGGGTCGTGTTTCTGGAACAGGGATTTGATCCAGGCCAGATCGGTGCGGTGGAATTCGGCAGGCGGCTCGATCGCAGGTTCATCGTCCAGCATCAGCCAGGGCAGAACGGTGAGCCCGGCCAGCACAGCTAAAAATACGCCTCCAAGAATCAATCGCCTCATGTTATTGCTGCTGGTTGCGCATGAAGTCGGCGGTCTTGAAAAATGCGGCAGTCAGTTCCTGCTGCATTGCGGCATCGATTCCCACGTCCTGCATGGCGCGAATCATGCAACCCATCCATTGGTCGCGCTCGGATTCGCCGATGGTGAAGGGCATATGGCGGCGGCGCAGAAAGGGAGGGCCGAAGCGGTCGGTGTATTCCGGTGGACCACCAGTCCAGCCGCTCAGGAACCAGGCGAGCTTGTTGCGCGACTCGGTGAGGTCTTCCGGGTGCATCTTGCGCACGCCGTAGTAATCCGGATCTTCGTCCATCAGGTCGTAAAAACGGTCGACCAGTTGACGAATGATGTCGTTGCCGCCCAGGCGTTCGTAATGGGTTTGCTGCATGGTTCAGGCTTTCACAGGTTTGACTGTTGCCGCTGCGGTTTTGGCACGTGTGCGGGCGTCGTCGATGGTCGCAGCGGTGGCCAGTGCCACGCCCATACGGCGACGGACAAAGGCCTCCGGTTTGCCGAACAGCCGCAGGTCGACACCGGGCATGCGCAGGGCTTCATCGACGCCTTCATAGGCAATTCCGCTTGCATCCATGCCGCCGTAGATGACCGCCGAAGCACCAGGCTCGCGCAGTGACACATCGACCGGAAGCCCGAGGATGGCACGGGCGTGAAGTTCGAATTCATTCTGGCGTTGCGTGGCAAGGGTGACCATGCCGGTGTCGTGCGGGCGTGGGCTGACCTCGGAGAACCACACCTGATCGCCCTTGATGAACAGTTCCACGCCGAAAATCCCGCGTCCACCGAGGTTGCTGGTGACAGCCGTGGCGATTTCCTGTGCACGCGCACGAGCGGCGGGCGACATCGGCTGCGGTTGCCACGATTCGACGTAGTCGCCCTTTACCTGGAGATGCCCGATCGGTTCGCAGAAATGCGTGTCCACCTGTTCCGAGCGGTCAAGCGCGCGCACCGTCAGCAGCGTGACCTCGTAGTCGAAATCGATCACGCCCTCGACGATGACGCGCCCCTTGTCGACGCGGCCACCGCGGGCGGCGTAATCCCAGGCCGCCTGCAACTGGCTCGCATCATCCACCCTTGACTGGCCCTTGCCGGACGACGACATCACCGGCTTGATAATGACCGGGAATCCCAGTTTCTCCGCGGCTGCGGTCATTTCGTCCAGGCTGTCGGCAAACACATAGGGCGAGGTTGGCAGGCCCAGGGTTTCCGCCACCAGCCTGCGGATGCCCTCGCGGTTCATGGTGAGGTTGGCGGCGCGTGCGGTGGGGATGACTTCGGCCAGTCCGGCTGCCTCGATTTCCAGCAGGGTTTCGGTGGCGATGGCCTCGATTTCCGGCACCACCAGGAGCGGTTTTTCAGTCTCAACCAAACGGCGCAAGGCCGCGCCGTCGCTCATGTCGATCACGTGCGCGTGATGCGCGACCTGATGGCCCGGGGCGTTGGCATAACGGTCCACTGCAATGACCTCGACGCCCAGGCGCTGCAGCGCAATGATGACTTCCTTGCCGAGTTCACCTGCGCCGAGCAGCATGACGCGGGTGGCGGAAGGAGAGAGCGGGGTACCGAGGCGCATGGCCGGAATCCTGAAAGCAAAAACGGAATTTTACCGTGACTCAGAGATGTTCCTCGATGGGTAGCGCCTGCAATATCTGCAACAGCACGCGCTGGATCGGGGTGGTTTCGGGCTCGGTATCGGAAATGCGCTCGGAATCCAGATCAAGGTCATGCCATTGCAGGTGTTTTACGGTGCTGCTGCCCATTCTCTCAATGATGAGCCTGGGTTGGTAACTGCGTTCGGGACGCATTGCATCCTGAGCGATAGCCGTGACCTGTCGAGCGAGTTCGCGCGAATGGATGACCAGTCCCATTTCGGTGTTGAGCATGGCTGAGCGCGGGTCGAAATTAAAACTGCCAATGAATACGTGTTCATCGTCGAAAACAAAGGTCTTGGCATGCAGGCTGGCGCGCGACGAACCTCTGCCAAGGTCGCGCAGGCGACCGCCCGTGGGCTTGGCAATAGGCTTCAACTCGTAGAGATTGACGCCCGCTTCCAGCAGGGGGATGCGGTAGTTGGCATAGCCTGCGTGAACGATGGGCACATCGCTGGCGGCATAGGAATTGGTCAGTACATCGACCCGCACGCCCTGGCTGCGCCAGTATTCGAAATAGGCCATGCCCGTGTTGCCGGGCACGAAATAGGGCGACACGATGAGCGCGCGCCGGGTCGGGTCGACCCAGAGCCCGATGAGCTGCCCGACCAGCAGCCTGGAAGGCGACTTGTATTGATTGAGTATTTTTTCCGGCGGATCGACGATCAGGTCGGCACGTGCGATTTGCCAGGGCATTTTCCCGGACAGCAACGCAGGAAGGGGATCGGCATCGGCCAATGCCCGACCATGGTCGCCTTCGTGTTGCTGCTCGTAGTATCCATGCAGAAACTGGATGGCATCGAGCAATTTGATGTCGCCAGACGTGATGGGCAGCGCCGAGACGGGTACAGCGGCTTCGCTGTTCCAGTACTGGTCGAACGACTGCGACAGGCTGTCAACGATGGTGCCAGCGGCGATGACATCGAGATCGACGAAGGCAAGGTCATGGTGCGCATCGAAATATTCATCGCCAATATTGCGGCCACCGGTGATACCGAGCTGGTTGTCGGCAATGAAGGCCTTGTTGTGCATGCGGCGGTTGAGGCGGACGCTTTCGCGCAACGCCTGCCAGCCCTTGACCAGCAGGTTGGTACTGCGCGTGTAGAAGGGATTGAATAATCGTACCTGGATGTTGGGGTGCGAGTTCAGGGTGGCAAGCCGGAGGTCTTTTTTTGCCGTATCGATGTCGTCGATCAGCAGGCGTACACGCACGCCGCGCTCGGCTGCGGCCAGCAGTGCCGCGGCCACCAGTTTGCCCGTGGTGTCGTTGTTGAACAGGTAATACTGCACATCGAGTGAGCGGCTGGCGCGTTGAGCCAGTGCCAGCCGGGCGGCCAGTGCACTGCGGCCATCCTGCAGCAGGTAAAACCCTGATTCGTCTGGCGGAATGTGAGCAGCCAGTTGAGTTTTCAGCGGGTTGTCGGCTAGCGGGGCAAGCGTTTGCGAGGGGGAGCGTCTGGCATCGAGATCGATCGTGGGCGCACAACCGGAAAGCGCCAGTAGCGCAGTCAGTACGAGGCCGGCAAGGTATCGCCGGTCAGGCCGTTTGTTCATGCAGTCGCGGCCAGTCGAAGCAGGGGCCTGGATCCGTTTTGCGGCCGGGCGCGATATCACTGTGTCCCACCACGTCGCGGATCGGGTAGGTCTGTTTCAGCTGTCGCACCAGAGGGATCAGGGTGGCGTACTGGGCATCGGTGAAAGGGAGCTCGTCCGTGCCTTCCAGTTCAATGCCGATGGAAAAATCATTGCAACGCTCGCATCCTTGCCAACTGGATACGCCGGCATGCCAGGCGCGTTGGGTGCATGGTACAAACTGGATCAGGCTGCCGTCGCGGCGGATGAAAAAATGCGCTGAAACCTTGATGCCCCGAATGCCCTGGTAATACGGGTGGGCATCCCAGTCGAGCTGGTTGGTGAAGAGCTCGGTTACAGCATTGCCATCGAACATGCCGGGCGGCAGGGAAATGTTGTGGATGACGATCAGCTCGATTGCACAGCCTGCCGGGCGCGCATCATGATTGGGCGAAACAACCCGATGTCCGGCAGCCAGCCAGCCGAGTTCATCGAGAGCGCAGGAAGCGGGAATTGGCATGGCGCAAGCTTACTCGACCCACGACAAGTCTGGAAACATCCGGCCACACCCCTTAGACTGCCGACTTTCCCTGATTCTTATGGTGCGTCATGAGCCCACATGAAGCGCAGCAATTGCTGGACAATGCTGAGCCCATTGCCTCGGAAGAAGCGGTGGCAGCGGTTCTCGGCCGCCTGGCCGAAGAAATATCCCTGAAGCTGGCCGACGCGTTCCCGCTGGTATTGCCGGTGATGGGGGGCGCGGTGGTGTTTGCCGGCCAGCTGTTGCCGCGGCTGCGTTTTCCGCTGGAGTTCGATTACCTGCACGTTACCCGGTACCGGGGCAATACCTCTGGCGGTGAGATGGAGTGGCGGGTGCTGCCCGGACAAAACGTGGTCGGTCGCACGGTGCTGGTGCTGGATGACATCCTGGACGAGGGTGAAACCCTGGCGGCGATACGCGACAAGTTGTTGAGTATGGGCGCGGCGCGTGTATGGTCTGCGGTGCTGACCGACAAGGATAACGGACTGGACAAGCCCGTTCAGGCTGATTTTGTAGGAATGAGTGTACCCAACCGCTATGTGTTCGGCTGCGGTATGGATGTTCATGGGCTATGGCGTAACCTGCCCGCCATTTACGCGTTGAAGGATCAATGACATGTTAGGCATTATTGGCGGTACCGGGCTGACGCAGCTGGCCAATCTGGAAATCACCCATCGCAAGGTGGCCCGCACGCCGTACGGCGAACCCTCCGGTGCATTGACCTTTGGTCATATCTGCGATCAGGAAGTGGTGTTTCTGGCGCGCCATGGTTATGGCCATACCATTCCCCCACACGCGGTGAATTACCGCGCCAACCTGTGGGCACTCAAGGAGCACGGGGTGGATCGCGTGGTATCCGTCGCCACGGTCGGCTGCATCCATGCCGAGTTGCTCCCCGGCATGCTGGTCATTCCGGACCAGATCGTTGATTACACGCATGGCCGGGCAGCTACGTATTTTGTCGACAACAGCAAACCCGTCACGCACCTTGATTTCACCTATCCATATTGCAAGGCCATGCGGGCCGCGTTGTTGCAAGCGGCAGCCAGCAGCGGGATCAAGTTGCGCGACGGTGGGGTATACGGCGCGGTCCAGGGGCCGCGTCTTGAAACGGCGGCCGAGATCAACCGCATGGAACGTGACGGTGTCGACATGGTGGGCATGACCGGCATGCCGGAAGCGTATCTGGCACGCGAACTCGAACTTTGTTATGCCGCTGTGGGTGCTGTGGTGAACCATGCTGCAGGCCGGGGCCGTTCGGCCGATGGCATCCAGATGGAAGAAATCCAGCCCCTGCTGGGCGAAGTGATGCTGCAGGTGCGACATCTGCTCGAGCAGTTGGTGACCAACGATGCCAGCGGGCTGTGCACATTCTGACTGGATGAAGTGGACGACATGAAACTCTATCGTGCGTTACAGGCGCAAGGCTTTGGTTCACGCAAAGGCAGCATCGCGTATGTAAGGGCCGGCATGATCGAAGTGAATGGCGTGGTGTGCGACGATCCGGAGACCGAGGTGGACCCCGTTGGTCTGGAGTTGACGCTCGATGGCCTGACCCTGCCCTTTCACGACAAAGCCTATGTGTTGATGCACAAGCCGGCAGGTCATGAATGTTCGCATCATCCCAGCCATCACCCCAGCGTGTTTGCCTTGTTGCCGCCGCCCTTCGTGCTGCGTGGCGTGCAGTGCGTGGGGCGACTCGATCAGGACACCACCGGTTTGCTGCTGTTTTCCGACGACGGCCAGTTTATCCACCGCATGACCTCACCCAAAAAAGGCGTGGCCAAGCGCTACCTGGCGACTTGCGCCGACCCCGTCAGTGAGGCCATGCTGGCGGCCTTGCAGTCGGGCGTGCAACTCAATGATGAACCTGCGCCGATTGCGGCACTGGCGTGCGAGCAAACTGATGCACATAGCCTGCGGCTGACCCTGAGCGAGGGAAAATACCATCAGGTCAAACGTATGATCGCGGCCACCGGCAACCGGGTGGTCACGCTACACCGCGAAGCGATTGGTGATTTTGACTTGCCTGCCGACCTGGCACCGGGCGCGTGGTGCTGGCTCGGCGATGACGAATTGAAACAACTGGAGCAGCCATGGTGGTCCGCGATGTCCTGAAGATGGGGGATCCGCGCCTGCTGGCGCATGCAAATCCGGTAGCGGATTTTGCTTCGCCTGAACTGGCGCAACTGATTATCGACATGCGCGACACCATGCGCGCACTCGATGGGGCCGGACTGGCCGCGCCGCAAATCGGTGTCGGATTGCAGGTGGTGATCTTCGAGGTCAGCGCCAATCCCCGTTATCCCGATGTCGGAACGGTGCCGTTTACTGTCCTGATCAATCCGGTGCTTACGCCGCTTTCCGATGTGATCGAAGACGGTTGGGAAGGCTGCCTGTCTGTTCCGGGAATGCGCGGGCTGGTGCCACGTCATGTCGCCTTGCGCTATCAGGGATATGACGCGGCAGGTCAGCCAATCGATCGCAGCGTGAGCGATTTCCATGCCCGCGTAGTGCAGCATGAGGTGGACCATCTCAACGGCATTCTGTATCCCATGCGCATCCGCGATCTGCGCGATTTCGGCTTCACCGACACCTTGTTTCCAGGGCAAAATCTGCAGGACGATTGACGGACTTTCGACGTTTTCAGGCACGCATTTAGCTAGCCTAAAGTTGTTCCTTTCCTCGCCGCTAACTTGAATCGTAAACGTGGGCAATGTGCCCCGACTCAAGCAGCAAGGATTAAAGATGAACCCGGAACAACAGATCCTGCAGGCTCAATGCCATATTCAGCACGCTGACGTGATGATGGGCGGAGCGGCCCAGCTCGACGATATCGCCGCCCAGTTGATGACGGTGCAGCGCTACTGGAATGCCCCCCATCGTGAAGCACACCTGACCGCTGCACTGGCAGATAGCCGTGCCGTGTGGCATGGCATCCAGACGGCGCTGGCCAAGGGGGTGCTGGAACTGCCGCTGGAAGTGCAGCACAATCTGCTGATTCTGTCGGTCTATGCCGACAGCAAGATTTGCGCATGCGAGGAAGTACCTAGTACCGATGTACTGGGCAGCCTGATTGCCCTGACGCGTACGCTTGCTGGGAGCCTCAAGGAATGGCGGGTGGCGGCATGAGCGATTTGCAGCAGATTGTCAGTCTGGCTGATTCGACCGGGGTGAGCTCCTCGGTACGTCCTGGCCGTGCCCGCAATCGTACGAAAACCGAACTGGACGAGAAGGTTAAAAAGCCTGCTGACGGTATCCGAAAAAAATCACCGCCAGCGCGCAAGGCGCCATCGCGTGGCCGGTATGTAGACGAGTACGCACGTCCGGCTTTCTAGGGCCCAATCCTTCACTTCAGCACCTCGCGGACCTCGGCAACCAGCGCCGCGGTTTTTGCGGGGTCTTGCAACACTTCTCCCCTGATCAAAAACGTGTCTTCGACCCGCTCTCCCAGCGTGTCGATTTTGGCGGTATATACGCCCACGTTGTTTCGCATCAATACTTCAGCCACTTCAAACAGCAGGCCGCCGCGATCCGGACAGGTGATGGAGAGCATGTGGCCGTAGCCCGGCGCATCGGCTTCCAGGCGCACGGTGGTGGGGTAGGGATGGTGGCGTTGGTGGCGTGACAGGCGGCCGCGTGTTGGTGGCTGGAGGGGCTGTGCGGGGTCGAGATCGCGCGCCAGTTCGTGCTCCACAAAGCTCAGGAAATCACGGTAATGAATGCCGCGGTTGGCCAGATCCATCACCTGAAAGCTGTCCAGCGCGTAGCCATGCTGGGTGGTATGGGTCTTGGCTTCGAGGATGGTGTACTGGATGCGTGCGAAAAAGCCGCATATCCGTGCAAACAGGTCGGGGCGGTCAGGCGTGTAAACCAGCACCTGGATGCCTTCTCCGGCAGGCGAGAGACGGGCACGCACGATGGCGCCGGGGCTTGTGGTATGGCGCCACAGCATGCGTGCCTGCCAGGCCATTTCCCGGGCGTCAAAGCGGGTGAAATAACGGGTGTCGAGGTGCTGCCATAGCGCATCGGCCGCGCTATTGGGCAATCCATAGAGCGCGAGGTTGATGCGCGCCTCAGACTGCTTGGTGGCAATGTCGGATACTGCTTCATCGCCGGCAAGCCGGGCCTGTGCAGCGTGGTACAGATCTTCCAGCAGCTTGCCTTTCCAGGCATTCCATACTTTGGGACTGGTGCCGCGAATGTCGGCTACGGTCAGCAGGTACAGGGCGGTGAGCCGGCGTGTACTGCCCACCTTGGCAGTAAAGGCGGAAATCACTTCGGGGTCGCTGATGTCCTCTTTTTGCGAGGTGCGCGACATCACCAGGTGCATTCCAACCAGCCAGGCAACCAGTTCGCTGTCCGTTTTATCGAGTTCGTGCTGGCTGCAGAATCGCAGCGCGTCGGCCATGCCCAATTCGGAGTGGTCGCCGCCGCGGCCCTTGGCAATATCGTGAAACAGCGCAGCCAGATACAGCAATTCTGGCTTGTCGAAAGCGGTGATCAGCTTGCTGGCAAGCGGGAACTCGTGGGCGAGCGCGGGCACGGTAAAACGCCGCATATTCCGCAATACGGTGAGGATGTGCTCGTCCACAGTGTAGACATGGAACAGGTCGTGCTGCATTTGTCCGACGATGCGGCCAAATGCCGGGATATAGCAGCCGAGCAGGCCGTAGCGGTGCATGGCACGCAAGGCACGGGTCACGCCATGCGGCTGGCGCAACAGGGTCATGAACAGGGCACGATGCGCCGGGTTGGCACGAAATGCGGCATTGATGCGGGTACGGCCACGCCATAGCGCGCGCAGGGTGGCGGGTTCGAAACCCGCGAGCTGCGGATGCTGTGCGTACAGGATGAAGGCACGCAGCAGCGCGTCGGGTTTGTGCTTGAACAGCTCGGAGTCACGGGCTTCAAGCAGATTGGCGCGTACCTGAAAGTCCTCGTCGAGGGGTTCCGGCGGGGACGTCACCGGAAACAGCCGCACGCGCAGCGATTGAATCAGAATGTCATTGGCGCGCTGGATCAGTTTGGCAGCGCGATAATACCCCTGCATCAGATGCTCGCCGGCGCGCTTGTGTTCGGTGGCGGTAAGCCCCAGTTGCGCGGCCAGTTCGGTCTGATAATCGAAAGCCAGCCGGTCTTCGCGTCGTTTGGCCAGCAAATGCAGGTGAATTCGCAGCGCAGATAAACTCCGTTCGACGTGTTCGATGCGCCGTGCCTCGGTGCGGGTGAGCAGGTTGGCACGCGCCAGCCCGGTCCAGCCGCCGGCAATACCGCAGGCCTGTGTCAGCCAGTGGATGGTGTGCAGGTCACGCAATCCGCCGGGGCTGTCCTTGAGATTGGGTTCGAGCTTGTAGGCGCTGTCGTCGAAACGTGCATGGCGTGCCTGTTGCTCGGCAAGCTTGCCTTCGAAAAAGTGCTGGGCGTCGAAGCGCGCCTGGAAACGATTCCTGAATTCATCGAATAACGCGGCGTTCCCCCAAACGAAGCGTGCTTCTAGCTGGTTGGTTTCCACGGTGAGGTCGGCATCGGCTTCGGTAATGCAGTTGTCGATGGTACGCACGCTATGGCCGATTTCCAGCCCCACGTCCCAGCAGGCCTGTACCCAGCTTTCCAGAGTGGCCTGCTGTTCGGTTGCAGGGTCGTGTGGCAGCAGCAGCAGGACGTCCACGTCCGATCCCGGGAACAATTCGCCGCGTCCGTAGCCGCCGACAGCAGCCAGACAGAAGCTGTCGGGCAAGGTGATCCGGGTATTGATTTCAGACAGCACGCCATCGACCAGCGTGGCATGCTGGGTGAGGTAGCGGTTGACCTCGGGTTTTTTCAGGAAGACCGTCGCCAGGCTTGCGCGCCCGGACTTGAGACGTTCGCGAAGCTCGGCGTATGACGGTGCGATCACGCGTTCTGGGTCACGCGATCCGGGATGGCCGGGCTGCCGGCCGACACGGTCAGAACCTCAAAGCCGGTTTCGGTAACCAGTATCGTGTGTTCCCACTGCGCCGACAGGCTGCGGTCCTTGGTGACAATGGTCCAGCCGTCCGGCATCTGGCGGATGTCGCGGCGCCCGGCGTTGATCATGGGCTCGATGGTGAAGGTCATCCCGGCTTCCAGCACCATGCCGGTGCCGGGCTTGCCGTAGTGCAGCACCTGCGGGTCCTCGTGGAAATTGAGGCCGATGCCGTGACCGCAAAATTCGCGTACGACACTGTAGCCGCTGTTCTCGGCAAATTGCTGGATCGCGTGGCCGATGTCGCCCAGACGTGCGCCTGGCCTGACCTGAACGATGCCGATCCACATGGCTTCATAGGTGATCTGGATCAGGCGTCTGGCTTGGATCGAGGCGTCGCCCACCACGAACATGCGGCTGGTGTCGCCATGCCAGCCATCCTTGATCACCGTGATGTCGAGATTCACGATGTCGCCATTCTTCAGCAGTTTGTCTCCGGGTACGCCGTGGCACACCTGGTTGTTGACCGAGGAGCAGATCGATTTGGGATAAGGCGCGTGGCCGGAAGGCGCGTAGTTCAGCGGGGCCGGGATTGTGCCCTGCACGTTCACCATGTAGTCGTGGCAGAGCTTGTC
>JANJUT010000256.1 GCA_024710445.1 Thiobacillus sp. | reverse complement strand
AACGCGAAGCCGCCGACTCGATGCGCATGAGCCTCAGATGGGCCGAACGCTCGAAAGCCGCTCATGCCGGCAATCCCAATGCGCTGTATGGCATCGTACAGGGTGGCATGTACGAAAGCCTGCGCGACGAATCGGTGCGCGAGCTGGATGGCATGGCCTTCGACGGTTATGCCATCGGCGGTTTAAGCGTCGGCGAGCCCAAGGACGAGATGGCGCGCATCCTCAGGCACACCGCACCACAGCTGCCGGCCGACAAACCACGCTACCTGATGGGGGTGGGCACGCCGTCCGATCTGGTATTCGCGGTAGGCCAGGGTATCGACCAGTTTGATTGCGTGCTGCCCACCCGCAATGCCCGCCACGGCATCCTCTATACCCGACGCGGCGACATGCGCATCCGCAATGCACGCTGGAAGACCGATACCGCGCCGATCGATGAGGAATGCACCTGCCACACCTGCACCCATTTCAGCCGCGCTTACGTCCACCACCTGATCCGCGCCAACGAAATCCTCGGCGCACGGCTGGCGACGATCCATAACCTGTATTACTACCACCGCCTGATGGCTGGCATGCGCTCAGCAATCGAAGCCAGGCGCTTTGCCGAGTTCACGGCCGAGTTTCACGAGCTGCAGACGCGTGGATGGTAGAATCGCCGGGTTTATTTAGTCCATTTTCGGAGCTTTATCCATGATTTCTCTTGCTCACGCCCAAACAGCCGCAGCGGCCACCCCCGGTCTGACCGATTTTCTGCCGCTGATCATCATCGGCATCCTGTTCTGGTTCATGCTCATCCGCCCGCAGATGAAGCGCGCCAAGGAACAGAAGCAAATGTTGTCCGAACTGTCCAAAGGCGATGAAGTCATTACTGCCAGCGGCCAGGTCGGCAAGGTCGCCAAAATCGGCGATCAGTACATCTCGCTCGAAATTGCAGACGGCGTCATCACCCACGTGCAGAAGTCGTCGATTCAGACGCTGCTGCCCAAAGGCACGATCAAAGGCCTGTAAGATTCCTGAAAGGCGCAGCCAGTAACCTACTCGCTGCCACCCCCTCCCCCGCTCACAGCTCGGCTAAAACATGAACCGCTTCCCGCTCTGGAAATATGTGCTCATCGGCATCACGCTGGTGATCGCTTTTCTCTACTCCCTGCCCAACTTTTTTGGCGAAGTGCCCGCTGTGCAGCTGTCACCCCTGCGCACCGTCGAAAAAGTCGATACGGCATTAATGGGGCAGGTGGAGGCTGCGCTGAAAGCAGCCGGGCTGACCTACACCGGCATGGAACTGGCGGGCAACAGCGTCAAGGTACGCTTTACCAGCACCGACAACCAGATCAAGGCCAAGGACGTGCTGCAGGCCAGCCTGGGCGACCGCAACACCGTCGCGCTCAACCTGGTGTCGGCCTCGCCATCCTGGCTCACGTCCATCAACGCGCTGCCGATGTACCTCGGCCTGGATTTGCGCGGCGGCGTGCACTTCATGCTCGAAGTCGACATGAAGGCGGCGCTGGAAAAGGCCGCCATCCGCTACCAGAACGATTTCCGCACCGAACTGCGCAGCGGCAAGATCCGCTACGGCCGCATCAGCCGTGAAGGCAATGCCGTGACCGTGCATTTCGCCACCCGCGACCAGCGCGACGCCGGTGTCGAGAAGCTGGGCACGGCATTCAGCGATCTCGCCTTCACCCCGGAAGACCAGGCCGATGGTTTCACGTTGACGGCACGTCTCAAGCCGCAAGCGGAAACCCAGGTGCAGGAATTTGCACTGCAGCAGAACATCACCACGCTCCGGAATCGCGTCAACGAACTGGGCGTGGCCGAACCCGTGATCCAGCAGCAAGGCGCCAGCCGCGTGGTGGTGCAATTGCCCGGCGTGCAGGACACGGCCAAGGCCAAGGATATTCTGGGCCGTACCGCCACGCTTGAAATCCGCATGGTTGATGAACAGGCCGATCCGATTGCCATCGGCCAGGGCCAGGTGCCATTTGGTGATGAAGTGGTGGCCAGCCGCGAAGGCGGCAACATCGCGGTGAAGAAGGATGTGGTGCTGACCGGCGACTCGATCACCGATGCCTCGCCAGGCTTTGACAGCACCAGCGGCCAGGCGGCCGTTCATATCAATCTGGATGGCAAGGGTGCACGCATCTTCAAGGATGTGACACGCGAGAACGTCGGCAAACGCATGGCGATTCTGTTGATCGAGAAAGGCCGCGCCGAAGCCATTACCTCCCCGGTCATCCGCGAGGAAATCGGCGGCGGCCGCGTGCAGATCACCGGCATGGATTCCGCCCAGGAAGCTTCCGATGTCGCACTGCTGCTGCGCGCCGGCGCGCTGGCCGCCCCGATGCAGATCATCGAGGAGCGCACCGTCGGCCCCAGCATGGGCGCCGAGAACATCGAGAAGGGCTTCCATTCCAACATCTGGGGCTTTTTCGCGGTCGTGACGTTCATCTCGATCTACTACCGGATGTTCGGCCTGTTCTCGTCAGTTGCGCTGGCTGTCAACGGTTTCTTCCTGATTGCATTGCTGTCGATGATGCAGGCCACGCTGACCCTGCCCGGCATGGCGGCAATCGCGCTCACCCTCGGCATGGCGATCGATGCCAACGTGCTGATCAACGAACGCATCCGCGAGGAACTGCGCAACGGCGCCACGCCGCAAGCTGCAATCAGCGCGGGTTATGAGCGCGCCTGGGGCACGATTCTGGATGCCAACATCACCACCCTGATCGCCGGCATCTCGCTGTTCTGGCTCGGCTCCGGCCCGGTGCGTGGATTTGCCGTGGTCTTGTGCCTCGGCATCCTCACATCGATGTTCAGCGCCGTCACGGTGTCGCGTGCGATGGCCAACCTCACCTACGGCCGCAAGGCCCGCCTGACCAAAGTCTCGATTTAAGGCTCAACCATGCTCGAACTCTTCCCCTTCAGAAAAACCATCCCCTTCATGAGTTGGGGCAAGGCGACCACCGCGATTTCGCTGATCACCTTCCTCTTTTCCGTGTGGGCGCTGTGGGACCGTGGTCTGAACCTGGGCGTCGACTTTACCGGCGGCACCGTGATCGAGGTCAGCTACGATCAGGCCGCCAACCTGCCGGCGATTCGCAGCACCCTGGAGAAAACCGGCCTGCCCGAAGTCACCGTGCAGAACTTTGGTACCAGTCGCGACGTGCTGATCCGCCTGCCGGTCAGGGGCACGGATAACGCTGCCCAGACCAGCAACCGCGTGATGGCGGCACTGAGCGCAGCAGACGGTGGCGTGGAACTCAAGAAAGTCGATTTTGTCGGCCCACAGGTCGGCAAGGAACTCTATGACAGTGGTGCCCTGGCATTGCTGGTGGTGGCCTTCGGCATCATGGGTTATCTGGCCATCCGCTTCGAATGGCGCTTCGCGGTGGCCGGCATGCTCGCCAACATGCACGACATTGTCATCATTCTCGGCGTGTTCGCCTTCTTCCAGTGGGAATTCACCCTCACCGTTCTGGCCGGCGTACTGGCAGTACTGGGCTACTCGGTCAACGAATCGGTGGTGATCTTCGACCGGATCCGCGAGAACATCCGCAAGATGCGCGGCTCGACCATCCCGCACATCATCGACGACGCCATCACCACCACCATGAGCCGCACCATCATCACCCACGGCTCGACCCAGATCATGGTGCTGTCGATGCTGTTCTTCGGCGGCGAGGCGCTGCACAATTTCGCGCTCGCGCTCACCATCGGCATCATGTTCGGCATCTATTCCTCGGTGCTGGTCGCCTCCCCCCTGCTGCTGATGTTCGGCATCAAGCGCGAGCACTTCATCAAGCCGGTGGAAAAAAAGGAAGAAGCCGTCGTCTGATCCTGGGCTGAGGTGGTGTGGCAGATCGCCACCACCAAGGTCCAGACACGTGCCCTCATCCATGCTCCACGACATCATTCAATTTATCGTCAGCACAGTCAGTTCCTGGGGCTATCCAGGCATCTTTCTGATGATGGCGCTGGAATCGAGTTTCTTCCCCTTCCCCAGCGAAGTGGTGATGATCCCGGCCGGATACCTGGCTTACAAGGGCGAGATGAATCTGGTGTTGGCGATCCTGTCCGGCATCTCCGGAAGCCTTGCGGGCGCGCTGTTCAACTACTGGCTGGCGACCAAATTCGGGCGGCCGTTCCTGCTGCGCTACGGCAAGTACGTTCTGTTCAAGGAACACAGCCTGCAACGCATGGAGGATTTCTTTGCCCGTCATGGCCATATTTCGACCTTTACCGGGCGCCTGATCCCGGCCGTGCGGCAGTATATTTCGCTGCCTGCCGGCCTCGCGCGCATGAATCTGGCCGCGTTCAGTTTTTACACCAGCCTCGGCGCGGGAATCTGGGTCACCATCCTCGCGATGCTCGGCTACACCCTCGGCCATAATGAAGAAGCCATTCGCGAGAACCTGCACCTGATAACGCTGATCACACTGGGCGCGGTTGCAGTAATCATCCTGCTGTACGTCCGCATCAAGCTCAAAAAGAAAATCCTGCGCTAGCTTGCCTGTCATACCGACGCGCCCATCGTCTGCGCGCGCCCTGTATTTTTGAAAAGCTTCAAATCTCCAGCTGCGCACCCAGTTCGACCACCCGGTTGGCGGGAATCTGGAAGAAGCTCATGGGACTGGCGGCATTGCGTGCCATGGCGGCGAATATATGTTCCCGCCAGATCGACATGCCCTCGCCGTGAGTGGGAATCAGGTTTTCCCGGCTGAAAAAGAAGGTCGTATCCATCATGTCGAACTTCATTCCACAGGGGCACTCCGCCAGTGCCGT
Organism: Thiobacillus sp.; assembly: GCA_024710445.1. GTDB lineage: Bacteria > Pseudomonadota > Gammaproteobacteria > Burkholderiales > Thiobacillaceae > Thiobacillus. The sequence goes on along the minus strand of JANJUT010000256.1, from coordinate 2,017 downwards.
GGGAATATCAATGTTGTCCATGAAGCCATAGCGGATGACGACGTGATAGAAACCCTCGGCCAGTCTTGTCATTTCGAGCCGTCTGTCGGCAGCGACATACGGAACTTCCGCATAGCGCACGTTCAGGATCACCACGCGTTCATGCAGGACCTTGTTGTGCTTGAGGTTATGCAGCAGCGCCGGGGGGACGCCATTCGCGTCTGCGGTCATGAACACCGCGGTCCCGGATACGCTGGTCGGTGGATAGGCCTGGATATTTTCCACGAAGGGGACAAGCGGCAATGCCTTTTCGCTCAGGCGCTGCATCACGATTTCGCGGCCGCGCTTCCATGTCACCAGCAGGGTGAAGATCATCAGCGCGGCAATCAGGGGGAACCAGCCACCGTCCGGAATCTTGACGATATTCGCGCCGAAAAAGGCGAGGTCGACCGTCAGGAAAGCCAGCACGACAAACAGGGTTACGCGCGGCCCGATGTCCCATTGCACGCGCATGACCAGCCCCAGCAACAGGGTATCGATGGCAAAGGTGCCGGTTACGGCGATGCCGTAGGCGGCAGCCAGGTTGCTCGAACTCTGGAACCCCAGCACCAGCAGGGCAATGCCGACCGCCAGGGTCCAGTTCACGAAGGGAATGTAGATTTGCCCCGCCTCGGTGGCGGATGTGTGGCGGATGATCAGACGCGGCGCATAGCCCATCTGGATGACCTGGCGGGTCACCGAGAACGCGCCCGAAATGACGGCCTGCGAGGCAATCACGGTCGCTGCGGTGGCCAGGCCGATCATGGGATAAAGCGCCCATTCCGGGGCAAGCAGATAAAACGGGTTGCGCACGGCCGCCGGATCGGCCAGCAGCAATGCCCCCTGCCCGAAATAGTTGAGCACCAGCGCCGGCAGCACAAAGGCGAACCAGACCAGCTGGATCGGGCGGCGGCCAAAATGGCCCATGTCGGCATACAAGGCCTCCGCCCCGGTGATTGCCAGAACGACAGCGCCCAGAATGAGAAAGCTGGCCGTGCCGTGTGCGGCGAAAAAATGCATGGCATGGATAGGCAGCAGTGCGGCGAGAATCTGCGGATGCTGGAGAATGCTGAGCGTACCGAGCAGGCCCAGCACGCCGAACCAGAGCAGCATGACGGGGCCAAACAGCTTGCCTATGGAGGCAGTGCCATGTTGCTGGATGACGAACAGCCCCACCAGAATGCCCAGCGCAAGCGGCACGATGAACGGGTGCAAGGCCGGCGCGCCCATTTCCAGCCCCTCGACAGCAGACAGCACGGAGATGGCCGGCGTGATCAGGGTGTCCCCGAAAAACAATGACGCGCCGAGAAAGCCCAGCGACATGATGAGCCAGCGCGCCCGCGATCCCAGCGGGGCATGGCCTTGAAGCAGGGCGAGCAGGGCCAGAATGCCGCCCTCCCCCTTGTTGTCGGCCCGCATCATGACGCTGACGTACTTGAGGGACACCACCAGCATCAGCGACCAGAAAATCAGAGAGAGAATGCCCAGCACGTTGTCCTGGCTGAGTGCCAGGTGATGGCCGCCAAATACCTCCTTCATGGTGTAAAGCGGGCTCGTGCCGATATCGCCGAAGACGACACCAAGCGCGCCGAGAACAAGGGCGCGGGAAGTACTGGCTTTCTGATGAGGCTGGTTCATTATGTCTTGTGGCCACAATGCATCACCTGAATTTTAAGGAGATGCTGGAACCGGTACGGGAATGGCCCGAACCGACATGCGTGAAATGCGTCGCGAATGATACGGTAGATGCCGTGTTTCTGACAGCTTCCGATAGACAGACTGCCTCCTGGCTGACGCTCCGATAACCGGAGTATGGGATTGGCCAGTGAAACCCCGCTGCTGGTGGATGGAGGCTCACGGCACAAGAGACATCTACCGCACTTTGTTCGCCGTCCATACACACCTGAATTCACCCGCGGCTTCCAGCATCAACGCTTCATCTCCGCCACGGCATCTTCCTGGATTCCTCATGTCGCCTGATTGCCGGAAAGACTGTTTC
>JANJUT010000244.1 GCA_024710445.1 Thiobacillus sp. | reverse complement strand
CGCTTCACCCCTCTGTCCTTGGTACCTGAGAGATTACGGCGGCCTGAATCGCTGGATTCAGGCCGCCGCTGCCCCTTCGGTGGCGGTTGGCCGGTGGTGACACACAGCGTCCGCGCTCTCCAGAGTGTTCCTGTTGTTGCGGTCCGGTTTACCTGAGCGATTCCGGGTGGGTTACGCCTTCGGTGGCGTGCCGGTTGACTCAACCTGCACGCGCTCTCCCGCAACGGGAAGGCGAACTATACCGAAGAAGCGATCCGCCAGCCAGCTTTGAAAAAGGGACAGGAAAAGCTTAATAGGTCAGTTTCAGATCGAAGCCCATGGGCGCCAGATTACGCACGGTCAGCGGCAGGCTCAGGGGCTGCTCGCTGCGCGGCGGGATCCCGCCAGCAATGCGCTGGGCGTCCTCCAGATATTCGCTGGGCGCGAAGCTGCGCCGCGCCAGGGGACGGTTGCGTTGATCGGTCAGGGTGAGCACCAGAACCGGCCAGGCCTGCACGTGATGGGCCCGGTTGCCAAGCGTGAGGGTGAGCTTGAGGCGGCCGCTGGCCTCGGTCTGCAGGTCGGAGCCGACGATTTGCAGCAGGCCCAGGCTTTTAGGCAGGGAAAGGCTGCAGCCGGCCACGGCACAGACCTGTTCGAATACCGGACGGGTCTGCGGCAGCCGGCTGACGAGGGTGTCGCGCAGGAAGTAGGCAGACTGTGCCAGCAATACCAATAGCAGTAGCGTGCTGGCGACCCCCCACACCCAGGGACTGAGGCGGCGTGAGGGGAGCCGGAGCCGCGCGGAACCGGGCAGCGGCGTGGCATATTCGATGCGCGCAGCAGGCGGATGGGCGGGCTGGGCCGATGTTGCGGCCGGAAGGTCCTGCGCAGTGGGTGCATTCGGATACGCCGACGTGTCGTAGACCTGCGGCATGGGCCCGGGGTCGTCCGATACGGTGGTGTTGGGGTCGATGAGGATGATCGAGGGCAGGTCGAGCGGGTCTACGCGCTGGATAATGCCACGTGGGAGTTCGGCCGCAAGCGTTTCTTCTGCGGTGTCGGCTGTTTCGGTGACAGGCTCGCCGGGGAGATCTTGCCGGGTGGGGGCTGGGCTGGTTTCTTGACGTTCGGGTTCGAGGGCCTCGACCTCTTCTTCCGGCTGAGGCACTTCGATGATCTCGGGTTCGACCGGCGGAAGCGGCGAACCATCTTCCATCAGCAGGCTCAGGTGCGCATCGAAGGCGGCGCCGCATACGCTGCATTGCACCCAGCCCTGCGCAGCGTCGAGTTGGTCGGTTCCGAGACGGAACACGCTGACGCAATGCGGGCAGGTGGTGCGGTAGTTCACTGTTTGATGCCCGCCAGGCGGACCCAGCCCTCGTCGATTTCGGGTGGCTCGAAGTCGAACCAGTCGCGGTACACCACCATGACGTCCTCGGCCTGCTCGGCCAGAATGCCGGACAGCACCAGTTGCCCGCCTGTCCGTACACGACCTGCCAGGAGCGGCGCCATGCCCTTGAGCGGATTGGTGAGGATGTTGGCCACGACAATGTCGTATTGCCCTGATGCGAGTTCACCGGGCAGGCAGAAATGGGCCGCGACCTCATTGAGCGTGGCGTTATCGCACGAGGCCGTCACCGCCTGCGGATCGATATCGACGCCGTCGACCCGCGCCGCCCCGAGTTTGACCGCGGCGATGGCGAGGATGCCGGAGCCGCAACCATAATCCAGCAGGGTTTCACCACCGGCTATATGCGCGTCGAGCCAGCGCAGACAGAGTCGGGTTGTCGGGTGACTGCCGGTGCCGAAAGCCAGGCCGGGATCGAGCTTGAGGTTGATCGCGCTGCTGTCGGGCGCGTCGTGCCAGGTGGGCACGATCCACAGGCGCGGCGAGATCGGAATGGGGTCGAACTGCGACTGGGTCAGGCGCACCCAGTCCTGCTCGGCCACGATTTCGATCGTGTATTCGGTCGGAGTGGGAACCCCGGCTTGTTTCGCGGCTGCCGCCAGCGTGTCGGCCACATTGGCGTGTTCGTCCATGAGTACCGCTGCGATGCTGTGCGGCCACAGTTCGGCGGTGGGGTGATCCGGCTCACCGAACAGGGGCGTTTCGTCCACGGTGCCGGCGTCGGCATCTTCCAGCGATACGGACAGCACGCCGATTTCCATCAGTGCATCGGACAGCGGCTCAGCCTGTTTGGAGTCGACGAGGATGCGGACGGATTGCCAGGGCATGTGTGATGGGCGGTAGTGAGAATGAGGGGCGGGCGGTGCGTTCACCGCCCGCCCGGATGGATTGAATCAGCCCTTTTCTCCGGCCAGTTTGTGCTCCAGATAATGAATGCTGGTGCCGCCGGCGATGAACGCGGCATCGTTCAGCAGGTCCTGATGCAAGGGAATGTTGCTCTGGATGCCTTCGATGACCATTTCCATCAGCGCGCCGCGCATGCGGGCGATGGCCTGGTCGCGCGTATCGCCGTAGGCGATGACCTTGCCGATCATCGAATCATAGTGCGGCGGCACGTAGTAGCCGTGGTAGACGTGCGAGTCGACGCGGATGCCGGGACCGCCGGGCGCATGGTAATTGGTCAGCTTGCCGGGGCTGGGCACAAAGGTGGTCGGGTGCTCGGCGTTGATGCGGCACTCGATGGCATGGCCCTTGAACCGGATGTCCTTTTGCGTGAACGGCAGTTTCTCGCCGGCGGCAACGCGGATCTGGGTCTGCACGATATCGATGCCGGTGATGAGTTCGGTCACCGGGTGTTCGACCTGCACGCGGGTGTTCATCTCGATGAAATAGAACTCGCCGTTTTCGTAGAGAAACTCGAAGGTACCGGCGCCGCGGTAGCCAATCTTGCGGCAGGCTTCGGCGCAGCGTTCCCCGATCTTGTCACGCAGTTTAGGGTCGAGTCCGGGTGCGGGTGCTTCTTCCAGAACTTTCTGGTGGCGGCGTTGCATCGAGCAGTCACGCTCACCCAGATGGACCGCATTGCCATGTTCGTCGGCCAGAATCTGGATTTCGACGTGACGCGGGGTCTGCAGGAATTTCTCCATGTAGACCATGGGGTTGCCGAAGGCGGTGCCCGCCTCGGTCTTGGTCATGGTCACTGCGTTCAATAGCGCGGCTTCGGTGTGGACCACGCGCATGCCGCGTCCGCCGCCGCCGCCCGCGGCCTTGATGATGACCGGGTAGCCGATATGGGCAGCGGTCTTGATGATCTCGTCGGCGTCATCCGACAGCGCGCCATCCGAGCCCGGTACGCATGGCACCTTGGCCTCGATCATGGCCTGCTTGGCGGCTACCTTGTCGCCCATCAGGCGGATGTTGTCGGGGCGCGGGCCAATGAAGGTAAAGCCCGAGGATTCCACCCGCTCGGCAAAATTGGCGTTTTCAGACAAAAAACCATAGCCGGGATGGATGGCGGCGGAGTCGGTGACTTCAGCCGCGGCGATGATCGACGGTACGTGCAGATAGCTTTGCAGCGACGAGGCCGGCCCGATGCAGACCGATTCGTCGGCCAGTTTGACGTACTTGGCGTCGCGGTCGGCCTCGGAATAGACGGCAACGGTCTTGATGCCCATTTCGCGGCAGGCACGCTGGATACGAAGAGCGATTTCGCCGCGGTTGGCGATGAGAATTTTTTCAAACATGGGGCTTCCAGTGAAGGGGGAAGGGTAAAGGGCGAAGGGCGGGGTGCTCACGTTGACCCTTCACCCTTCCCCCCTCACCCTTCACTTGAATTTAGCCAATAACAAACAGCGGCTCGCCGTATTCCACCGGCTGGCCGTTTTCAACCAGGATGGCCTTGATGACGCCACTCTGGTCCGATTCGATTTCGTTCAGGAGTTTCATCGCCTCGATGATGCACAGCGTGTCGCCGGCATTCACGCTCTGGCCGACTTCCGCAAAGTTTTTGGAGCCGGGTGCCGGGGCGCGATAGAACGTGCCGACCATGGGCGAGCGCACCACGTGGCCCTCGGGCAGGGCATCTTCAGCCGGAGCGGCGACAGCCGCCGGAGCGGGCGCCGCCGGAGCCGAAGCGTGAACCATCTGCGGCGCGTGGGCCATCATCATGGGTGCGCCGGCAATGCTTTTGGCAATGCGGACTTTTTCTTCACCTTCGGTGATTTCCAGCTCGGCGATGCCAGAGGCTTCGACCAGATCAATGAGCTTTTTCAGTTTTCTGAGATCCATGGGGGGTCCTGTTTTGGAGGTGACGCAGGGCGTATTCCAGCGCCAGTTCGTAGCCGTGCGCGCCGAGACCGGACACGACGCCAACCGCGAGGTCGGAAAAATACGAATGATGGCGGAAGGATTCACGCGCGTAGATGTTGGAAAGGTGTACTTCAACGAAGGGGATGGCCGTGGCGGCCAGGGCATCACGCAGTGCGATGCTGCTGTGGGTGTAGGCTGCGGGATTAATGACGATGAAATCCACATGGTCGCGCGCGGCCTGGTGCACCCGGTCGATCAAGGCCCCTTCATGGTTGTGCTGGAAGGTTTCGACGTGTGCCCCGGCTGTTTCGCCACGACCGACCAGCGCACGATTGATGTCGTCGAGCGTGGCAAGACCATAATGCCTGGGTTCGCGGCTGCCCAACAAATTGAGGTTGGGGCCATGCATGACCAGGACATGTGGGTGCAGACTGGGAGCCGATTTGGCCGCAGAGCGGCCGGTTCGTTTAGTCGTCATGCAGCGATTTTGCCGTAAATGAGGGTGAATTGTCCAGATATTGACGCTAAAGCACTACTTGTTGACTAACTGACGTAAATCGGATTCAAGCATGTTGCGTGTCAGTCGTCCCAGATGGTTCCGCACGATATTGCCACGGCGATCAATGACGATCGTGTAGGGAAGTCCGCCGTTCTGGTTGCCAAGTTGGCGTATCAGGCTGTAAGCGCCATCTTCCCCGACCAGAATAGGATAGTTGACCGGAAATTGCTGCAAAAATCGTGTGACGTTGGCCGGATTATCCATGGCAATGCCGATAAATTCCACGCCTTTTGTACGGTATTCAGTGCGCAAGGCGACAAAATCCGGCATTTCTTCGCGGCAGGGCGCGCACCAGCTGGCCCAGAAATTCAGCACTACCACCTGGCCGCGCCATTGCGATAAACGCTGTTGCTGCCCGTTGCTGTCAGGAAAACCCAGTTTCCATAGTGAGGCGGTAGCAGGCTCGGCGGCTTCCTGCGGTGAATTCCGCAATGCGCCCATCCATAGGCCGGCCGCCAAGGCGATCAGCGCCAGGGGAATGATATAAAAAAGGAATTTTGCATACGAGCCTGCCGGACGCTTCATGCTCAATAGACCGGGTGAGATAGAGGGCGCAAACAGTGGGCGCGGAAGGGTTTCATCCGTGCCCGGTTGGATTACAGGGTGCCGTAGGAATGCAGCCCTGACAGGAACATGTTCACGCCGAGGAAGGCGAAGGTGGTGACGAACAGCCCCACTACCGCCCACCAGGCCAGCATCGGGCCGCGCAGGCCCTTGACCAGCCGGATGTGCAGCCAGGCCGCATAGTTCAGCCACACGATCAGCGCCCAGGTTTCCTTGGGGTCCCATGACCAGTAACCGCCCCAGGCTTCGGCGGCCCACATCGCACCGAGTATGGTGGCGATGGTGAAGAAGGCAAAGCCGATGGCGATGGCCTTGTACATCATGTCGTCGATGACCTCGGGCTTGGGCAGACGGCTGGCGAGTATGCCGCGCTGTACCAGCAGGTAGGCCACGCCTAGCATGGCAGAAAGCGAGAAGGAGCCGTAGCCGATGAAATTGGCGGGCACGTGCAGCTTCATCCACCAGGATTTGAGGGCGGGCACCAGCGGCTGGATTTCGTGTGCGCCGCGGTCGAAGGTGTACCAGAGGATGAAGCCGACGGCAGCCGAGATCACCAGCAGGACGAATGCACCCATCTGGCGCGTCCGGTACTGGGCTTCGTAATACAGGTACATCATCGCGGTGATGAGGCAGAACAGGACGAAGACTTCGTACAGGTTGGACACCGGGATATGCCCGACATCGGTGCCGATCAGATAGGACTCGTACCAGCGCACCATCAGGCCGGTAAAGCCCATGGCGATGGCCGACCAGGTCAGGACGCTGCCGGTTTTCATGGTGAAGCCGGAGCGTGCCAGCAGGCCGGCCCAGTAAGTCAGCGTGGCCAGGCCGAACAGGGCGCACATCCACATGATGGCGGCCTGGCTGGAGATCAGGTACTTGAGGAAGAAGGCTTCTTCCATGCGCGCCAGCGTGCCCTGATATTGGCTGATGGCGAACAGGCTGATGGCGCCGACCACGATGAACAGGGCGCGGAAGGGTTTCCAGAACCAGCCGAACACGGCCAGCGAGGGAATCGCCGCCAGCAGGATGGCTTTTTCATAGACATCCATGAATTCGCCAAAGCGTGACAAGGCGAACAGACCGCCTGCCGTGATGACGGCGGCAAACAGCCAGTCAAACCAGGACAGGCGCTTCAATAGCGGGGCAGGTTGATTGAGGGCGAGTTCCATGGTGAATCTCCGGATTACCGGGCAAGCGTATCGAGTGCTTGCGCGTGTTGCGTGAATTCTTTTTCGAAATCGATCGTGTGCTTGGCGGACGACATGGCCAGCAACGCACGTCCGTGCTTGACCAGCAGCCAGACCCGGCGTTCGCGTACGTAGAGCATGAAGAACACGCCGAGCGTCAGCAGGAGCGAGCCAAAATAGACGATGTTCTGGCCGGGCGAGCGGGTGAGCTGCAGACCGGTAGCCTTGACCTCGTCATACTGCATAAGTTGCAGGTAAACCGGTGCACCATAGACAAATATGTCGCTGATGCTGTTAAGCGAATCACGTACCAGCCAGCCTGTGACGTCATCCGCCTTGGGCGCGGGCAGGTCCGCCTGGCGGTTGGCGATGTGCAAGGCCTCGAATGCAGCGAGTTCCAGAATGCGCAGGTAGGTGCCCGCGGCTTTGTCGCGTTCGGCTTCCGGTACCTTGTCCTCGATGGACTGGCCCAGTGTCTGAAAACCACCCTCGCCAAACAGCGCCAGTACCTGGGCGGCGCTGAATTTCAGCTTGTCCTCGATCTCGGTGTTCCAGGCGTCTTGCGGCAAGGCCTGGCGGGCGAAGCGGGCAGCAATTTCGGGACGCAATGCCGGGTTCATCAGGGCGCCACGCAGCCGCATGAAGCTGTCGATGCGGCCATCGGCGTCCAGCGGCATGCGTATGTAGCGGAACGATTCATTGGGCGATTCACGCACCCCCGACATCATGTACCAGCGCCCCTCCAGTTCCAGCGGCAACATGTAGTTGCTGAATTCACGTGCCTGGCCGCGCGCGTCGCGCATCTTGTACTGGAAGCTGGGGCCGACATTGCGCAGGTGTTTCTTGTCGCTGACCGGGCTGCCGCCGAACACGCTCATGGTGTCGCGCGTCGCGGTGGTTTCACCGCCCATGTTTTCGATGTTGAATGGCCGGAAGTCGATGAATTCCAGTGTGTAGTTTCCCGCTTCGCTGGTCAGCGTGCTGCGCTCATGTACCGTGCCCGTGACGTCGAACGGCGCGGCCGTCGGCGCGAACAGGTTCCAGCCGCGAATCGCAAGGCGGGTCCCGCCATCGGCAAAACTGGCTTGATAAATCGCGATACCGTCGTGGATCAGCGGGTGGTTGACGGCGATGGTGGCTTCGCGGATTTTCTTGCCGGCATGGTCGAATATCTCAATGTCGCTTTCAAAATTCTTGGGCTGGCCGGTGGTGTAGTGTTCGATGCGGAACTGCTTCAGTGCCACGGTGAACGGCAGCTCCTGCACCAGGTAGCCGTCGGCCACGTTCAGGAAAGCCACGCTTGCGCTGGAGCCTTCCGGGATCTGCACGCTGCCGCGGAATGACGGGTTGGAAGCGGACAGCCGGGAAATGGCGGGTACCTGGCTTTGCGGGATGTCGCGTTTTTCGATTTTTTTGTAACCCAGCAACTGCTGGGCCTTGAATACCAGATTGCCGTCCATCAGTCCGCCAATGCAGATCATGACGATGGCCGAATGCGCCAGGAAATAGCCGAGGCGATTCCAGCTGCCGGCCTTGGCGGCGAGCAGCACGCCGTCTTCGCGCGGCAGGTTTTTGACCTTGTAGCCCTGACCTTCCAGATAACGTTGCGTGGTGGCGGCGAGCGCTTCGGGTGGTTGCGTGGTGTTGGCGGAATGCTGGTGCTTGAAGGCGTTGAGCGATTGTTCGCTGACATGTTCGCGAAAGCTTCTCATGTCGCGCGCAAAACCTGGAGCGTTGCGAATGATGCAGACGCTGACTGATGCAACCAGGAAAGTCAGGATGAGCAGAAACCAGGCGGCGTGATAGACGTCATACAAGCCCAGCTTTTCGAAAACCTGAAACCAGAAAGGCCCGAGCTGGATGATGTAGTTGCTGTAGGGCTCGGCCTGTTTCAGCACCGTTCCGATGATGGACGCCACCGCAAGCAGGGACAGCAGGCTGATGGCAAAACGCATTGAGCTCATCAGCTCAAATAGGGATTTGCCGAAGGAATGCGGGGAGGGGTTCATTTAGGCGGCAATGCTCTGAAGGGCGCAAGAAAAAAAGGGTGACTTACGCCACCCTTTCATCGACTCAGGTGCGGTCAAAAAGTTTACCCGCCAAGGGTAGGCCGCAGTTTTAAAGCCACTAAAGTGTCAACAGCCCCGCACTAGCGCAGGCCTTGAATATATGCCGATACGGCTTTCATGTCGGCATCGGTCATCTTGGCTGCAATGCTGCGCATCATCTTGGCCGCATCGTTGCTGCGTTCCTGGACACGGAAGCTGTTCAGCTGGGTATAAATGTAATCGCCATGTTGGCCGGCCAGTCGCGGGAACTGTACCGGAATGCCTTTACCCTGTGCGCCGTGGCACGATGCACAGGCCGGCACGCCAGCACCCTGCACGCCACCACGATAGATCTTCTGGCCGAGCAGTGCCAGTGCCTGATCCTGGGATGTGCCCGGCTTGGGCTGCTGCGCGCTGAAATACGCAGACAGGTTCAGCATGTCCTGCGGTGTCAGCGAAGCAACCATGCCGCTCATCACGGCGTTCTTGCGCGCGCCTGACTTGAAATCGGTAAGTTGCTTGTTGAGGTATTCAGCGTTGAGGCCGGCCAGCTTGGGGTTGGCAGCAGCCATGCTGTTACCGTCCGCTGAATGGCAGCCGGCACAAACCTGATTGACAATAGTTTCTGCCGCCTTGGGATCGCCTTTGCTGGCCGGGGCCGCAGCGGGGGTGTTGGCAAAAGCGGTGGTGGTGGCCAGAGCGGCGACCAGAGAGACGACGAGTTTCATCAAAAGCTCCTGAAGCTTGCAAAACTTGGGAAAACGGGTAGTTTAGCGGCAACTAATATGACTGCCAAGCCCGTGCTCAATCGCGCCCATTTCCACACATCAGTCGCGCAGTTGCGCGATTTGCCCTATAGCCGCGCCGAGGTGGCGTTTGCCGGGCGATCCAATGCCGGAAAGTCTAGCGCAATCAACCTGTTAACCAGAATCAACCGCCTGGCCTATACCTCCAAAACACCGGGCCGCACCCAGCTGATCAACTTTTTTGAACTGGATGCCGATACTTATCTGGTTGACCTGCCTGGCTATGGTTATGCAAAAGTTCCGCCTGAAGTAAAGGCAAAGTGGGAAGGCTTGCTGTCGCGTTACCTCCAGGAACGTGAAGCGCTGGTGGGAATGGTGTTGATCATGGATGCACGACATCCGCTCACGCCGCTGGATCGACAGATGCTTGCCTGGTTTACGCCGACGGGCAAGCCGGTTCATATCCTCCTGTCCAAGTCGGACAAGCTGTCCAACAGCGAGAAGGCACTGACCCTGCGGCGCGTCAAGCAGGAACTCGCAGCGCTGGAGAGCGTTACGGTACAGTTGTTTTCGAGTTTGTCCCGCCTGGGAGCGGATGAGGCTGCCGCCTTGATTGAAGGCTGGTTCCAGCAGGCGCAACAGGCGAGCCAGCAAACGGCGGAAGAATAAGCGTACTGAAAAGCCCGGAACAAAAAGCCCCGACCAAGGGAGGGGCCGGGGCAACAAAATGCCTTAAGGGGATTAAGGCATCCCGCTCAGGGAGGAGAAGCGGGAAGACGATATGAAACCGTCTGCTTGATGGAGCGGGACTCCCTGCAAATAGTTCCACTCATTCTGCAAATTCTTTGGAGAAGTTTTTGAACCTGCCACTTTCCACTTTCCCCGCCGCACGTATGCGCCGCATGCGTCGCGACACGTTTTCACGCCGCCTGATGTGTGAGCACACGCTTACCTCCAATGATCTGATTTACCCGGTTTTTGTTCTGGATGGACAGAATAAGCGTGAGTCAGTGGGCTCGATGCCGGGTGTCGAGCGTCTATCGATTGATTTATTGCTGCCGGTAGCAGAAGAGTGTGTGCAACTGGGTATTCCCGCTTTGGCGCTATTTCCGGTCATTGATGCAGGGCTGAAATCACTGGGTGCTGAAGAAGCACTCAATCCCGATGGCCTGGTGCCGCGTACTGTTGCGGCCTTGAAAAGTCGTTTTCCCGAGCTGGGCATCATCACCGACATCGCGCTGGACCCCTATACCAGTCATGGCCAGGATGGCCTGATCGACGATAGCGGCTATGTCATGAACGATGAAACCGTGGCGGTGCTGGCGCAGCAAGCGGTGGTGCATGCCCAGGCCGGCGCTGACATTGTCGCTCCGTCCGACATGATGGATGGTCGCGTGGCTGCATTACGTGCCGCACTCGAGGGCGCGGGCCATATCCATACCCGGATTCTGGCCTATGCTGCCAAGTATGCATCCAGTTTTTATGGGCCTTTCCGCGATGCGGTGGGATCGGCGGCCAATCTGGGCAAGGGTAACAAGCATACTTACCAGATGGACCCGGCGAACAGCGATGAGGCCTTGTGGGAAGTCGGCATGGACCTGCAGGAAGGTGCAGACATGGTCATGGTCAAGCCAGGCATGCCGTATCTGGATGTCATTCGCCGCGTCAAGGATGCGTATGGCGCGCCAACGTATGCGTACCAGGTGAGTGGCGAATATGCCATGTTGAAAGCGGCGGCACAAAATGGCTGGCTGGATGAACGGGCGTGTGTTCTGGAAGCGTTGCTGGCTTTCAAGCGTGCGGGTGCGGATGGTGTGCTGACCTATTTTGCGCGCGATGCTGCGCGGTATTTGAAGGCATGAGGGGTTGCCGGACCGGTCAAGTTGTTGGGCTTTTTGCCGCAAAGATAGGCATGGGCCTCTAATCAAGCGAGAGTTATGGTTAGGGTAATACCCATTTTCTGATTCGAGACATACGCGTGGAAATACTGAAAATATTTTCAGGACTCAAGAGACGACAGGCTCCGGACGAGTGGGACAAGACAATTGTTGCCATCTCGCCTTACCAGCTCAAAGAGCTTGCGCTGCCTGAAAAGCACAGTCCCGAGAGCCAGGCTGACGAGAACGTGGAGCAGCAGGTTTTCAAGATCCGCCTGGCCCATTCCAACGAGCGAGTCAGTTCCGCCAGCATGCTGGTGCAGCGCAAATATGCCAGCCGTGGCTACGAAGCCAGTGGATTCGAGAAAGCGCCGGAACGCATCACGTTGATGGCGTTTCAGGAAGACAAGGTCATCGGTACGCTGACTTTGGGTCTGGATTCACCTCAGCCTCTGCTCGTCGAGGAGTTATACAAATCCGAAATTGACAGCTTGCGTGCCGAAGGGCGCAAGGTGTGCGAGCTCACCAAGCTGGCAATTGATCAAACTCAGAGTGCCAAACGTGTGTTGGCATCGCTTTTCCATATTGCCTATATCTATGGCCGGGTCATGCAAGGTCACACGGATGTGGTTATTGAAGTAAATCCTCGGCATGTGGCTTTTTATAAACGCATGCTGGGGTTTAAGGAATTTGGGCCGGAGCGTCTGTGCAGCCGGGTGAATGCCCCGGCGGTCCTGCTTCGGCTGGAACTGGATTACGTTGACCAGCAGATTGAGCAGCTCGGTGGCAATGCAGACTCTGCCGGCACTTCGCGTTCGCTTTATCCGTTTTTCTTCAACAAAAACGATGAAGTCGGCATCACTCAACGCCTGATCCACGGCGAATAGCCGTCACTTCGGTGTTGTGCCGATGGGGGGGCGCAGCATGTTTGCTGGCGTGAACGCATCGCTTGGGCTGTCTCCAGCATATGGGCAGCCAGGAATTAGTGTGAACAGGCCCTAGCTAAAAACATCGTTCTTCAAGCCGCCAAGCTTGAAAAATATCCTCATGTCATCAAGATCGTGCCTGAATCGAGGGTTCAGTTTTTTTCTCATTGCGTTCAAAATTTTTATTTTTGAGGCAGGCAGTGCTTTGTCAGGTGTTTTCAACAAGATAAGCAAAGGCACCTTGAAAGTGCTGTAAATGCTTACGCTTTCTGGCAGAAATTGGGTTGCAAGTTGCTCAAAATCCGACAATAGGAATGCCGCTCGCAACGAGCGCTCATAGTCCAGCAACAATTGGTGAGGGTCGCGGTCCTGGTTCATGTAGGCGAAGAATATGACCGATTTCAGCGATTTGAGGCGGCCAAAGTCAGCGAGATAAATGGCACCACCCGGTTTCAGTATGCGTTTGATTTCACGAAAGCAGCCTTCCAGATGATTCGAGGTAGGCAGGTGATGAAGGGAGACTGTACTCATCACGCCGTCAACCGAGTGGTCTCCGAATTGCGCCAGGTTCGTGATGTCGCCTGTTTGAAAGCTTACGTTGGAGACCCCGGCATTCGCCACGTGCTCATGGGCGTGCCTGAGCATTTCCTGTGACATGTCGACCCCGATAAATTCTATCTCGGGGTTGAGTCCGGCAATTTGTATCAACTGATTTGCCGGACCGCATCCCAGATCGACTACCTGCTTGCACCCTTGAATGGCCTGGGAGGCGCGCGCGGAATGGAACAGATAAGAGGCCGCCAGGGTGCTTTCATTCCGTCCGGTTTCAGAAAAAGCCGCCACCTGTTCCTCGTCAACCATGATGGCGTCGGGTTCGGGCTCGCGGGGCAATGTCTGGGGGCTTGTCAATTCGCGCAGAAACGTAGGGAGCAATGCAGGGCGAGGTAAATTCATGGTCATTCCTATGGCTAGGCTACACATCAAACAATAACACCACGAAGCATGAATACCAGCCGCTCCCGGACCGGCAACTCGAATCCTGTGGTTAGCAGTGCTGTCGGATATCACCGGTATCTAGAGGGCCCAGCCATCGGAGAGGCGAAATCTCCTGGCTGGCAGTGGGTCATGCCGAACATTGTCGGGAATCTTTACACTCCAGCCGCTCAAATGCCGAGGGTCGAGCGGGCGGAATGAAAAATGTCTTTATTAATCAACTTGTTGAGATTAGTGGCACGCCCTATGCTATCCCATGGGTGAGGCTTGTTTTCGTGTTGATTGCACACGTTGCAGCTTACTCGTTGGGTTTTCAGGTGTGGCGAATTCAGGGTGTCGGTAATTTTTACACTTTTAGGCAGACGAAAGATATTGGAATGCCTGGAAACGAAAATAGTCCTTTGTTATCAGCGGTTTGTTTGTTCTGGCATGGCTGTTGCTTAGGTTGTGACATAGGCTTTCAATCTTTAAACCAGTATTTGTAGAGGGGTAATCGAAATGAAAAAATCACTGATAGCGGCATCCGTGTTGCTGGCTGCAGGCAACGTTTCAGCTGACCCGTTTTATGTGGATGTTGGCACCAACTACGGTCCCGCAGGCGGCCAGGTATGCCCGACTTGTACTTCCATGAAGAACGAGTTCCTGTTCACATATGAGTCAAGCACCACCATTTTCGATACCGTTAATGACAATGCTATCGGCGCGGG
>JANJUT010000202.1 GCA_024710445.1 Thiobacillus sp. | reverse complement strand
CCCTGAGCGGAATGCCGTTTTCCTGCGCGGTGCGGCGCAGCGCCTGCACATCCTTGGGGAAGCACGAGCCGCCATAGCCGCAGCCGGCGTACAGAAAATGATAGCCGATGCGCGGATCGGAGCCGATACCCTGGCGCACGTGCTCGATGTCGGCACCGAGTTTTTCGGCCAGCACCGCCAGTTCGTTCATGAAGGAGATGCGGGTCGCCAGCATGGCATTGGCGGCATATTTAGTGAGTTCGGCACTCTTCACATCCATCACGGTCAGGCGGTCATGGTTGCGCTGGAACGGCGCATAAAGCTGGCGCAACAATGCCGTGGCCTGCTCGCTGTCGGTTCCGATGACGATGCGGTCGGGCTTCATGAAGTCATCCACCGCCGCGCCTTCTTTCAGGAACTCGGGGTTGGAGGCCACGCTGAATTCGATTGCCACACCACGTTTGGCAAGTTCTTCCTGCAACGCGGCCTTCACCTTGTCGGCGGTGCCCACCGGCACGGTGGATTTGTCGACCACCAGTTTGGCGTCGGTCATGTGGCGACCTATGTTGCGTGCTGCCGCAACCACGTACTGCAGATCGGCCGAGCCGTCTTCGTCTGGCGGTGTGCCCACGGCGATGAACTGGATCTGGCCAAATGCCACCGATTCCTCGATGTCGGTGGTAAAAAACAGGCGCCCGGCCTCGACGTTGCGCTTCACCATGTCCTGCAGGCCCGGCTCGTAGATCGGAATGCCACCAGACTTGAGGGTCACGATCTTTTTCGGGTCGAGGTCAAGGCACAGTACCTCGTTGCCCACTTCAGCCAGACAGGTTCCTGTTACAAGGCCCACATAACCCGTACCGATTACCGTAATTTTCACAACATCCCCTTAATTAATTCTCTGTAGTTCAGATTGAATATTCCTGAGCGCCGCCAATGGATCAGGCGCGCCCGTAATCGGACGTCCGATCACCAGATCACTCGCGCCGGCATGCAAGGCTTCTGACGGAGTCATCACGCGGCGCTGGTCACCTACATCAGATCCTGCTGGCCGAATACCCGGCGTCACCAGACGGAAATCCGCACCCAGCTCAGTTCGAAGCATCAAGGCTTCCTGTGCGGAACAGACCACCCCATCAAGCCTGCAAACCTGGGCCAGGCGCGCCAGACGCAACACCTGATCGGCAGGCGCAGTAGTCACGCCAAGCTCGTTCAGGTCTTCCGCATTCATGCTGGTCAATACCGTGACGGCAATCAGCAATGGTGGACGAGGCAGGCTTGCCAGCGCCTCCTGCGCGGCCGTCATCATGCGGCGGCCTCCCGATGCGTGCACATTCATCATCCACACGCCCAGGCCTGCCGCAGCCCGGCAGGCCGCCGCTACGGTATGGGGAATATCGTGGAATTTCAGATCAAGAAAAACCTCGAAGCCGCGCGCCACCAGTATCCGCACCAGTTCCGGCCCCGCAGCGGTAAACAGTTCCTTGCCCACTTTCAGGCGGCACAGGTCAGGTTCCAGCCTGTCCACCAATGCCAGCGCCGATGCCGCATCGGCAAAATCCAGCGCCACAATGATTTTTGTCGAATTCACCACGTGCCCACCTTGAAGCTGCTCATCTGATTCAACCTTCACTTTCACGACGCTCGGGATCAAACGTATCCCAGCGCACACACGCGGGGCAGCGCCAGAAAAACTGCTTGGCCTTGAAGCCGCAGCTCCCGCACTGGTAGCGCATCATGCGCTGGCTGTGTGACGCCACCAGACTTTTCTCCACCTGCAGCAGTTCACGTGCGTCGGGTTCCGCATTCACGAGCTCGGCTTCGAGCAGGCGGTCCAGCGTGCGCAGGCTTGGATTGCGGCGTAACTCCTCACGCGCAAGCTGGCTGGCTGCCGCCGCACCTTCCAGTTCGGAAACAGCCAGATACAAGGCGCTGAATACATCATGCGACGGCTGCCGTGCCTGCAGCGCACGCAGCCACTGCACCCCCTCGGCCAGCCGCCCCAACTGACGATAACTGCCGAGCACGCGATCCACCACCAGCGCCATGTGTGTCGCGCTCTGCGTTTCCACCAGCCGCCAATCGGCAATCGCAGCTTCATGACGGCCCGCTGCCGCATCCAGATCACCTGCCATCAGATTGGCACGCACCGACTGGCGATTGGTGTACAACGCCTGCTGCAAATGTGCGGCCGCGGCATCGGGATTTCCCCTGGCCGACTCCAGCAGAGCCAGTTCACAATAAAAATGGGCGATATCGGCATTGAGTGGCTTGCTGGTGTCCTTCTCCAGTTCGCGCGCTGCATCGATGGCCTTTTGCCAGTCTTTTTCCTGCACGTAGATTTCCAGCAGATAGGTGCGCGCCTGGCCATGCTGCGGCGTTTCCAGCAACTTGGCGAACACCTGCTCGGCACGGTCGAGCAGTCCGGCTTTCAGGTAATCCTGGCCCAGTTCGCTCATGGCGCGCAGACGCTGCTCTTCGACCAGGCCTTCACGCTCGAGCAGGTGCTCGTGCATGCGAATGGCACGATCAAGCTCGCCCCGCCGGCGAAACAAGGCGCCCAGCGCAAAGTGCAGATCAATGGTTTCAGGCTCGAGTTTGACGACTTCGAGAAAAGCCTCAATCGCCTTGTCGGGCTGCTCGTTGAGCAGGAAATTCAGGCCACGAAAATAGGAATTGGGCAGGGCACGCGATTCAGTGACCACCTGGCGGATATCCACCCGGGCAGCCAGCCAGCCTAATGCAAAGAACAGGGGAAATGCCAGCAACCACCAGAATTCAAATTCCATGGCAGATTACACGGTAGGCATGTCAGTTTGCAGGGTCGTATCCGCCTCAATCGGCGGCGCCTTGCGGGCATTCTCACGCCGCAAGCGGAACAACGTAGGCAACAATGCGAATACAGCCGTCAGCGCACCCAGCACAAATGCCAGAGCAAGCATGACAATCAAAGGGGCATGCCATTCGTAATCCAGATATGAATAAAACACAGTGGTGTGGCTGTTCTTGAGAGCAAACCCCAGCACCAGCAGGAACACCAGCAGTTTGAACACCAGCCCGAGGTAATGTGTAATATTTTTCATGGCAAGTCGCTTGAGATTGGCGCCCATTCTACCTTTGCAGGGGCAATAGAAAAAGAAAACGGCGCAAATTGCGCCGTTTTCACCTACCAACCTGCCTATGGGCAACTGGCCGCTGAGCCAATCACAGCGGGAAATCCACCCGGTCACGCAATTCCTTGCCCGCCTTGAAGTGCGGCACGTATTTGGCGGGCACCTGCACACGCTCGCCAGACTTGGGATTGCGCCCGAGACGGGCGGGACGGAAGCTCAGGCTGAAACTGCCAAAGCCACGGATTTCGATGCGTTCCCCGCGCGACAGGTTTTTAGCCAGCGCGTCGAGGATCGTTTTCACCGCCATCTCGATATCCGCAACCGAAAATTGCGAATGCCGCGCCGCCAGTTGAGCAATCAGCTCGGATTTAGTCATGGATTACTCAGCGTTTTTGTTGTCGAGTTTGGCTTTCAACAGCGCGCCGAGGTTGGTCGATCCAGTGGCGGCAGCCGCAGATTCAGCAGCGAATTTCTTCATCGCAGAATCCTGGTCCGTCATGTCCTTGGCCTTGATCGACAGGTTGATCACGCGGTTCTTGCGGTCAACGTTGATGATCATGGCTTCGATTTCGTCGCCTTCCTTGTAGTGGCTGCGCATGTCTTCGACACGGTCACGCGAAACTTCGGATGCACGCAGATAACCTTCCATATCGCTGTCCAGCTGAACGGTGGCACCCTTGGCCTCGACGGTCTTGATCGTGCCCTTGACGATGCTGCCCTTCTCGTGGCCCGTTGCGTAGCTGTTCAGCGGATCGCCTTCGAGCTGCTTGATGCCGAGCGAAATACGCTCACGCTCGAGATCGATACCCAGCACCACAGCCTCGACATCCTGACCCTTGCGGAAGTTGCGCACGGCTTCTTCGCCCGGCAGGCTCCACGATAGATCGGAGAGGTGAACCAGACCGTCGATACCGCCCGGCAGACCGATGAACACGCCGAAGTCGGTAATCGACTTGATCGCGCCGCTGACCTTGTCGCCCTTCTTGTGGTTCATCGAGAAGTCTTCCCACGGATTGGACTTGCACTGCTTCATGCCCAGCGAGATGCGGCGCTTGTCTTCGTCGATGTCGAGCACCATGACTTCGACTTCGTCGCCCAGCTGCACGATCTTGGAGGGGCTGACGTTCTTGTTGGTCCAGTCCATTTCGGAGACGTGCACCAGACCTTCGATGCCTTCTTCGATCTCGACGAACGCGCCGTAGTCGGTCAGGTTCGCGACCTTGCCGAACATGCGGGTGCCCTGCGGATAGCGGCGGGCAATGCCGACCCACGGATCGTCACCGAGCTGCTTGATGCCGAGCGACACGCGGTTCTTCTCGGTGTCGTAGCGCAGGATCTTGGCTTCCAGTTCCTGGCCGACGTGCACCACTTCGGACGGGTGCTTGACGCGGCGCCAGGCCATGTCGGTGATGTGCAGCAGGCCGTCGATGCCGCCCAGGTCCACAAACGCGCCGTAGTCGGTGATGTTCTTGACCACGCCCTTGACGATGGAGCCTTCCTTCAGGTTTTCCATCATCGCTTCGCGGTCGGCACCCATGGTCTCTTCCAGCACGGCGCGGCGCGACACCACGACGTTGTTGCGCTTGCGGTCGAG
>JANJUT010000167.1 GCA_024710445.1 Thiobacillus sp. | reverse complement strand
ATTTAGGTTTGATGGAGGACTAGTAGGGTCAGGGATGTGGCCAGACGAGTCTACTTGAGCAGCGCGAACGCCCCTTTGGGGCTTTATCAAGACCCGTTAATATGCACATAATGTATATTATGTAAAATTATATATAGGTGGCTGGCTGGCGTGTATGTTGTTGATTTCATTTGGATGCCGTTACTGGAATTCCTGGCACCAGGTCTTCCCTTGTTAGGGCTTATCCGTTTCTACTGCTGGTCCGCGCTTATAAGGTATTGCCGCTGCGGATCACGCCAACAGCAATGCCTTCGATCACCAGTTCCTGGCGCGTGAGATCGATCTCGATTGGTGAGAAATCGGAATTTTCCGGCAAGAGCCGCACGGTATGGCCGCGTATTGCAAAACGCTTGACGGTAACCTCGTCGCCAATCCGTGCCACCACCACCTGACCGGCTCTGGCTTCGGCGCTGCGGTGCACCGCGAGCAAGTCGCCGTCCAGGATGCCGGCATCCTTCATGCTCATGCCGTGCACCTTGAGGAAATAATCCGCGCGTGGCGAGAACAGCGCGGCATCGATCTGGACGTGCCGCTCGATATTTTCCTGCGCCAGGATCGGGTTGCCCGCAGCCACTCGGCCCACCACGGGCAAGCCGCCGCCGCCCTTGAGTCGAATCCCGCGTGAGGCCCCCGGTATCAGCTCCAGCGCGCCTTTTTTTGCCAGCCCCTTGAGATGCTGCTCGGCGGCGTTGGGCGAGCTAAAGCCAAAGCGCTGCGCTATCTCTGCACGCGTCGGCGGCAGGCCGGTGATCTCGATCCATTCACGAATCAGGCTCAGGATTTCTTCCTGGCGACGAGTCAGGTCTCGCATGGGGCTTTCTCCGAATACTGTATACATATACAGCTGTATGCGTGTACAGTATAAATACCAAAACGGAAAAACGCCATGTGCGATGCCATACCGCCCGTGCAGGCAAACAGGAGTCCCCCATGATGAAACTCGGAATGATCAGCCCCCTCGCCTTCAGCCACATGAAGCGGCGCGGGATTTCCATCGACGCCCTCAACCATCTGATTGCCCACGGGCAAGTCGAAATGCAGTTCGACGGTGCACAGGTGGTGTACCTGGACAGCGTCGTCCCGGGCCCGACCTGGGCTGGCCGCCCGCAACCCAGGCTTTACGCAGTGATGGATGCGGCAGGCGAAGTGCTGACGGTGGAAAAGCGGGTGCGCTTGAGGGGGTAAGCAACTTATTCGCCTGAAGTGCCGGCCTCACGGAAGGTGTTCTTGCCGGCGCGTTTTGCAGCGTAGCGTGCCTGTCTGCTTTTTTGAGCAGATCCTCCGGCGTTTCTCGGCCGGCGCTGCATATTGCGATTCCGACTGATACCCCGATCTGTGCGGTTGCCCCCCCCCGGCAAGCGGTATGGGCTGATACAGACTATTTACACACGGCTTGCGACTTCGCGTACTGCCTTGGCATTAATGCCGCCTGTACCTGCACCGATTGCCAGCGCGAACAGCACACCTGCCATAAAAAGCTTCATCAAACCGCCCTTTAATTGTTGTCTGCCAGGGGGGCTGTGGCAGATCGGATCGCGAGGGCCTGTCGGCCATCACACCAACAGGCAGGATCAGAGCCGGCCCTGAATATATAGACAACAAAAAAGCGCCCCGAAAGGCGCTTGTTTGCTGGTGTTCTGGCGGAGAGGGTGGGATTCGAACCCACGGTAGGCTTGCACCTACGCCTGATTTCGAGTCAGGTACATTCGACCACTCTGCCACCTCTCCGGGACGCGCATTGTAACCGAGACGCGCGGTTTGCTGGACGAAAATTTCACTCTCGTTCAGACTGTGGCCATGCTCCGCATCAAAACAATGGGATTCATCGGAAAGCTGACTGTGCTGGTGCTGGGCATGGCGCTGGTTGCCTGTAGCCGCCCTGCTCCGCCACCGGAAAAAACGGGTGAATTGCGGGTGGGGACCCGCAATTCACCCGCTACTTTCTTTATCGCCAGCAATGGCGATACCGCCGGTTTCGAGCACGATTTGCTGGTTGCATTCAGTCAATCCCAGAAATGGACGATTGAATGGACAGAGAAGTCCCAGCCAGACATGTTGCTGAAGCTGCTCGACACCCAGAAAATTCACCTGGCGGCCGCTGCCCTGCCCCAGGCTGTAGTCAAGGACAACCACCTGATCTCGGGGCCGGTGCTGTTCGAAACCCCGGTACACATCGTGGTCCGTGCCACAGAAAAAGCCCCGCGTAATATTGGTGCGTTGTCAGGCAAGAAGCTGGCGCTGATAAAAGGGTCTGGCCACACGCCGATGCTGCTGCGCTTGAAACGCAAGAATCCCGGCCTGTCCTGGGAGGCGCTGGAGAATGTCTGGCCCGAGGAACTGCTGGCGCAACTGCAGGCGGGCAAGTATGACGCGGTGGTCATCAATGGCATGGACTTCGATTCGATGCGCAACTTTTATCCCGGTCTGGCGGTTGCATTTGATATCGGCGACACACAAAAAATCGTGTGGGCATTGCCCCGCTTCAGTTCGTATGCGGTACGCAATGCGCTGGCGCGCTTCATCGAGAAATCACGCACGGATGGCACGCTCAAGCGTATTTACGAACGCTATTTCGGGCACGTCAAACGTCTGGACAACACCGACATCCTTGGCATTCTGCAGCGCCGGCCGCAGCGCCTGCCCGATTTGCGCCCTTATTTTCGTGAAGCGCAGACACTCACCGGCATCGATTGGCGCCTGCTGGCCGCAATCGGTTACCAGGAATCGCAATGGAATGCGCTGGCCACTTCGCCCACAGGCGTGCGCGGCCTGATGATGCTGACCGAGCAAACGGCTGACCGCATGGGGATAAACAATCGTCTCGACCCGCGCCAGAGCATTCTGGGCGGCGCGCGTTATCTGGCGCTGATGAAGGATAGCCTGCCGGCCCGCATCCCGGAACCCGACCGCACCTGGCTTGCGCTGGCCGCCTACAACCAGGGCCAGGGCCATATGGAAGACGCGCGCCGCATCGCGCAGGCGCGCGGCGGCAGCCCGGACAGCTGGGCTGACGTGAAGGAAGCCCTGCCGCATCTGGGCCGGGGTACGTATGCCAAGGTCACGAAATATGGTTATGCGCGCGGCAACGAGGCGCTGCTTTTTGCCGAGAATATCCGCAGTTATTACGACATTTTGCTGCGGCTGGAACCCGAATATGCCCCGCTGATCAATCTGGGGGAAATCAAGGAAGCCCTGTTTGGCAAGCCGGGTTAAGGCGAGTTGAACAAATCCTTCGACAGGCTCCCTTCGACGGGTTCAGGGCGAACGTGGTGGGTGGGGCTGCCGGCGTAGCCTTTCGCCCCGGTCGCGTCCTCAAGCAGCCGTGAGCCGCTCCAACCCGCCCATCCACGGCCGCAAGGCATCCGGCACCGTCACGCTGCCATCGGCATTCTGGTAGTTTTCCAGGATTGCCACCAGGGTCCGTCCCACGGCCAGACCCGAGCCATTCAGCGTATGCAGCAGTTCCGGCTTGCCCTGGCCAACGCGGAAGC
>JANJUT010000160.1 GCA_024710445.1 Thiobacillus sp. | reverse complement strand
ACCTGATCACGCCGGCATGGATGCCTGGCTCACGCGATATGGCCAGCCCGAACACCACACCCGCTGGCAGCGACTGCTCAATCTGGAGCATGAGGCCCAGGCGCTCAACCAGCGCATCGGCACCCTGATCGACCTGCGCCTGGGGTCCACCCGCCAGGCGCTCAACGTGCTGATCCATTCAGCCACCAGCCAGGGGGGCCTGTACGATCAGGCCGGCATGTCAGTGGCTTCACGCAAAGGCAAACCCCTCCTCGCGGTTTAAAACCTGACGTTTAAAGCGATCCAGCGCGATCGCCCGCAGCAGGTCCAACACCGCCCCCAGCAATCCCATCCACGCCGCAAGGCGTGTTTTATTTTGTTGCAAGGCTATCCGCCCACAGGGCACCCCATCAAGCGCTTAAGCCACTGAACATATTGCGTTTCGGTGCGGATGCTGCAATGCTTCACCCGTATTCGGTCACGCACCTGATCGGGCAGTTTGGGCGATTGGGCCAAAGGTGTATTTAACGGCTTCCCCTATCAAAGACCCGCTTTAATCAGAACGATAACTTGCCATGAAACAGAGCGTGTTCTACACCTTTTTGATTTCTGGATATACACCTGCCAAGGTGTCTACTTAACGTTCGGCGCCACAGACATCCCAAGTTCACGTATCTCATAACCAAAGCACATTTGGAGAAAACAATGTTCGGATTATTCAAAAGCAAGAGCGCAATCGAGCACGAAAAACGTGTTCAACTCTTCTATCAAAATTGCAAAAAGGAAATCGAAGACTACATCGCTGGCTGTCCCGAGCCAACCAGAGAAGACATATTAAAAATTGCCGTTAACGCGAAACTCATGCAGGTGCTTTTCGGAGGCGTAAAGCAAATTCAAGCCGAGGCTCGCGAATTTCTTTACCCTTTCACGACAAATGGCTTGGCAGTTTTTATATCCATTGACGGAATGGAAGAATATGCAGCCCTCGAAAAGATGCAGGCACTAGTTAAAACCAATTTCGATCAACTTGTCGAGAAGAATAGTTCCGACCTAAGTCTGCCTGCCATAAACGCGGCCTTTATCATGTCAAAGCTCATCGAGTTTGATAGAAGGCTCAAATAACCTCTATGAATCACGCAGCCGCCAATGCATCTGCCATCAGCTTAACTGGTTGGTCAAGCCGACGCCACAAGTCCCACTTGTGGGCGCCCTCCGTGCTTCACACTCCGGCGTGGCTTACTGCGGGCGTTAGGCCATCGTGAATTTTCCAACAATGATCACAACAGACATCATTGCAAATATTTCAGCAGCGATTGCGCTTGGTTCCGCAGCAGTATCTGTTTTTGCCATATACATACCGTGGAAGAACGTACACGACGGCGAAATATTCAAAGAAGCTATCCACGCTCTGGAGCGCGCTTACGAGTCATTAACTGATCATGGCAAGAACATAAGCCCGCCACCAGCAGACCGCCTAAATTGGTTGGCAGCAGCCCGCCATCTTCAAACGTACAAATCGTTAAAGACGCGCCTAAAGACAAATTTGTATTCTGTCTTGTGTGAAGAAAACGAGGAGTACTGGCGCCACCAGTTCTATATCGCCCTTCTCAGAAATCCAATGCACACAGTTTCTTACTACCAAAACGGCAATATTGAACCCTTATCTGCTGTCGCTCTGTTTCACTTCGCTTCATGGCCAAATGACAAGAAAGACCCGCTTGAGTCGATTGACCTTGAAACCCTTTTTTCCGAGTCTGAAGCTATGAGCATGAACATTGGGCTACGGGAATATTTAAAGAGATTTCCCAAGTATGGCGGTGAGACCTAACATGGCTCAA
This sequence comes from Thiobacillus sp., assembly GCA_024710445.1. Lineage (GTDB taxonomy): Bacteria > Pseudomonadota > Gammaproteobacteria > Burkholderiales > Thiobacillaceae > Thiobacillus. The sequence goes on along the minus strand of JANJUT010000160.1, from coordinate 5,524 downwards.
CCTCCTCCCTTCGGTCGCTGCGCGATAAAGCCGCGCAGCGCCGGTTAGCTCCACTACATGGGCTCCCCCTATCACACAACGGTAGTGGACACTGATTCGGTGTAAGTCTGCGGCTCTACATAGGGGGGATCACAGGGGGGGCAGGTCTAGCTATGTAGCATCCAGCCTAACCCTGCATCGACAGGGACGCTCGTCGGATGAAGAACGGTTTCTTTTACTGGGCATGAGCACGGGAGCAAGATTGCTTCTTGTTTGCCACTGCGAGCGAGATGCAGGTCGCGTCATTCGCATCATTTCCGCTCGCAAGGCCACCAAGCGCGAAAGCGCGTTTTATGGAAGCGAGGAATTATGAAAGCTGAATACGATCTCTCCAAGATGAAGTCGCGTAAGAATCCCTACGCATCAAAGCTTAAAACGCCTGTCACCATGCGCCTTTCCGAAGACGTTGTTGCCTATTTCAAGCGCATGGCGGTTGATGCTGGGGTTCCCTATCAAAGCCTTATCAATCTTTATCTGCGCGACTGCGTTACACAGCACCGGCAAGTGCAAATTGCCTGGCCAGCCAAGCCCTAACCTATCTCATTCCACCACTCACTTGCACAGAGCTTCTGATCACCTGCGCACAAAACGTTCCGGCGCAATCGCCCGCATCAATTCAAGTTCCAGCGCCACAGGCTGGCCGGTCATCTGATCGGCCAGCGCCTCGCCCAGCAAGCCCGCCCACACCACGCCGCGCGAGGCATAGCCCGCCGCCACATATAGCCCGCTTTGACCGCTGACCGCACCCACCATCGGCAGCCGACCCGGCAAGGTGGCGCGCAAGGATGCACGACCGCTCACGGCATCCGCTGAAAAACGCGAACCTGCGCCCGGCAGGATCCCTTCCAGTCGCGCCAGGTTGGACAGATCGCTGGCGGATCGCGGCGCAATATCGTCGTCATCGTGTTCGTAGGTTGCGCCGACCAGCGGTTGACCCGCACGCGATGCCACATAGCCTTCCCGGGTGATCACCCGCTGGATTTCCGGCAGGCTGCCCGCCGGCAACCGGGTAATCTGACCGCGCTCGATATGAAGTGGCCAGCCCTGATCGGGTGCCAGGCTCATGGCATCGTGTGCGTTGGCCAGTACCACCGCATCGGCTTCCACCAGTACCGCCCCCGCCCCATCGAGCACCTGCCAGCCCCCTGAAACGGCCTGCACGCGTGCGACAGCACAGCCAGTCTTGAGCTGGATGGCTGCATGATCGAGCCAGCTACGGCACAAGTCTCCCGGCACCACCCAGCCTGCCGTCGGGTAAAACACCCCCGGGCCGGATACGGGCCAGTTCGCCAGCTCGCTGGCTTCGCCCTGTTCCACCCAGCGTGCATAGTCGCTGGGGGGAGCCGTATCAACCAATGCCAGCTGCAGTTTGACTGCGGTGTCCGCATCCCTGGCCAGATGCAGCACGCCGCAGCGCGACCACTCGACTCCATGGCCCAACGCGGCCCATGCCCGCAGATCATGCAAAAAAGTCGCCCGCGTCAGCCGGCTGGCGCGGTTGTCATCGCGTGAAATCAGGGGACGAAACACCGCCATCGGATTGCCCGACGCACCCTGCGCGATCTGGTCGGCGCGTTCCAGCACCGTGACGGCCACGCCACGTTGAGCCAGGGCATGCGCCAGCGCCGAACCCGCCACACCCGCCCCAACAATGGCGACATGCTTCGGCACAGCAGGCGTCTCGCGGCCGGTCTCGCCGTCGAAGTGTGCGGCCAGACAACTGCGCTTGCGGCCAAATCCCGGGCGCTTGTCACAGGCAAAGCCGGCTCGCGCCAAGCCTTCACGTACCGCCCCTCTCACGGTATAAGTCGCCGCCATCGCACCGGGTTGGGCCAGCCGTGCCAGCGTGTAAAACAGCTTGGGCTGCCACAGGTCGGCATTGCAGTCTGGCGCAAAGCCATCCAGGTAAAACGCATCCACCCTGGCCTGTACTTGCGGCAGGCAATCGAGCGCGTCGCCCAGCATCAGGGTCAGTTGCACCCGGCCACCGTCGAGCGCGATGCGATGGAAACCGGGCGTCAGCACCGGCCAGTTCGCCAGCAGTTCACGCGAGCACTCGGCGAACTCAGGCCATTGCATATGCAATCGCGCCAGATCGTCTGCCGTGAACGGATGTTTCTCGACCGACAGAAAATGCAGCCGCGCCGGGCGCTGCGGGTCCGCCCGCCAGGCGGCCCAGGTCACCAGAAAATTCAACCCGGTGCCAAACCCGGTTTCCAGGATGACAAAGCTTGCGCGACCCGCCCACGCCTGCGGCAAGCCGCAGCCCTGCAGGAACACATGATTCGCCTGGCCCACGCCACCGTCGGCCGAATGATAGATATCGCCGTACAGGCTCGAATAGGGAACGCCATCTCTGAATTCGAGGCGGGCGGGAACAATGGTTTTAAGCATGGTCGAATGGTACATTGGCCTGATTCCCTGCCGCATCTCCCTGACCATGCTCAAACCCAAAACCTGGTTTCGTCTTGCTCTCTTTGTGTTGATCGGCGCTGCACTGGTCTATGCAGGATGGCATTTCACCCGGCCGCAACCACCCGAAGTCGAACTCGCCACCATCGAGCGCGGCACCGTCGAAGCCACCGTGGTGAATACCCGCGCCGGCACCATCAAGGCCTGCCAGCGCGCCAGGCTCTCGCCCACATCGGGCGGCCAGATTGTGAAGCTGTGGGTGAAGGAAGGCGACCGGGTCAAGGCCGGGCAAGCGCTGCTGGAATTGTGGAACCGCGATCTGGCCGCGCAGCGCGATCTTGCCACCCGCCAGTTGAGCACCAGCGAGGCACGCCGCAGTGAAGCCTGCATCATGGCCGACAACGCCAAACGCGATGCCGAACGCACGCAGCAACTGGCCGACAAGGGCTTTGTCAGCCCGCAGAGCGGCGAGACCGCACGGGCCGAAGCGCGTGCCCGCCAGGCCAACTGCGATGCGCTGGCCGCCGATGTGAAACGGGCGCAGGCGCAGATTCGCGTCAGCGCCGCCGGCCTTGAACGCACCACGCTCACCGCCCCGTTTCCCGGCATCGTCGCACGCGTCACCGGTGAAGTCGGCGAATACACCACCCCCTCGCCGCCCGGCATCGCCACCCCGCCCGCGGTCGATCTGATCGACGACACCTGCCTCTACGTCAGCGCGCCGATGGACGAAGTCGACGCCCCCAGAATCAAGCCGGGCCAACCCGCACGCATCACGCTCGACGCCATGGCCGGCCAGACCTTCAGCGGCAAGGTGCGGCGCATTGCGCCCTACGTGACCGAAGTGGAAAAGCAGGCGCGCACCGTCGATGTCGAAGCCGATTTCGACACCCTGCCCAAGCAGGGTTTGCTGGTGGGCTACAGCGCCGACGTGGAAGCCATCATCGAGCGCCGCGACAACGTGCTGCGCGTACCGACCCAGGCCATTCAGCAGGATGGCACGGTGCTGATGCTCGGCGCCGGCGACACGCTGGAAGCGCGCAGCCTCAAAACCGGCCTCGCCAACTGGGCCTTCACCGAAGTGGTCAGCGGCCTGGCGGCCGGCGACCGCGTGCTGCTGTCCTTCGATCAGGAGAAGGTGAAAGCGGGCGTCAAGGTCAAGCCCAAAGCCGCGAAATGATCCGCCTCACCGCGATCACCCGCGTGTTCCAGATGGGCGACCAGGAAGTGCGCGCGCTCAACGGCATCAATCTCGAAGTCAAACCGGGGGAATATGTCTCGATCATGGGGCCGTCCGGCTCCGGCAAATCCACTTTGCTGAATGTCATCGGTCTGCTCGACCGCCCCGACAGCGGCCGCTACGAACTCGACGGCACCAACGTCACCGCGCTGTCCGAGACCGAGCAGGCACGGGTACGGCGCGAAAAAATCGGCTTCGTGTTCCAGTCGTTCCACCTGATCCCGCGCCTGACCGCGGCAGAAAACATCGAGCTGCCGCTGATTCTGGAAGGCGTCGATCCGGCCGAACGCAAGGCACGGGTCGAGGCCACGCTCGACGCCTTTGAACTGCGCGACCGCGCCCATCATCGCCCCGCCGAGCTTTCCGGCGGCCAGCGCCAGCGCGTCGCCATCGCGCGCGCCACCATCCTCAAGCCCACCGCGCTGCTGGCAGACGAACCCACCGGTAACCTCGACCATCGCACCGGCGCAGAAGTCGTTGCCTTGCTCGAAGCACTCCACCACGCAGGCACCACGCTGATCGTCGTTACCCACGACCGCGAACTCGGTGCGCGCGCGCATCGTCACATTGCGATGCGCGACGGCGAGATCATCGGCGACGAGCGCACATGAACCTGCGCGACACGCTCACCCTCTCGTTCACCACCGTGGTGAGTTACCGCACCCGCTCCGTATTGATCGTGCTGGCGATGGCGCTGGGAGTGGCGGCGGTGGTGGTGCTCACCGCGCTGGGCGACGGGGCGCGCAACTATGTGGTGGGACAGTTTTCATCGCTCGGCACCAACCTCATCATCGTGCTGCCGGGTCGCTCCGAAACCTCGGGCGGAATTGTCAGTGCCGCGCTCGGCCAGACGCCGCGCGACCTGACGCTGGAGGACGCGCGCTTCGTCGGCCAACTGCCGCAGGTCCGCCGGCTGGCGCCGCTCAACGTCGGTGTGGCCGAACTCACCTCCGGCGGCAAGCTGCGCGAAGTCACCGTGCTGGGCAGCACGGCCGAGTTGCTGCCGATCCGCCACATGAAACTGTCGCAGGGCAGCTTCCTCGCTCACGGCTCCGAACGCAGCGCACAGATCGTATTGGGTAGTGAACTGGCGCATGAATTCTTTCCCGACGGCAAAGTGATCGGCCAGCGGATCCGATTGGGCGACAGTCGCTTCATGGTGTCGGGCGTACTCGCCTCACAGGGTGAATCGATGGGTTTCAATTCCGATGAAATCGCCATTATCCCGATCGATTACGCACAGGAACTGTTCAACACTTCCACCCTGTTCCGCATCCTGGTCGAAGCGCGCAGCCGCAACGCCATCGAGTCGGCCAAGTCCGCCATCCAGCACACCCTCAAGCTGCGCCACGACGGAGAAGACGATGTCACCGTCATCACCCAGGACGCCGTGCTCGCCACCTTCGACCGCATCCTGCGCGCACTGACGCTGGGCGTGTCGGGCATCGCCGCAATCAGCCTGGCGGTGGCGGGGATACTGGTGATGAACGTGATGCTGGTGGCGGTGGCACAGCGCACCTCGGAAATCGGCCTGCTCAAGGCCATCGGCGCACCCGCTGCCGATATCCGTCGCCTGTTCTTTGCCGAAGCCTTGTGGCTGTCGCTGGCAGGCGGGACCATTGGCTTTGGACTGGGGCATCTGGGCGCCTGGCTGATCCGCCTCGCCTACCCGGAGCTGCCTGCCTGGCCGCCTGCATGGGCCAGCATCGCTGGCGTGGCCACGGCACTCATCACCGGCATCCTCGCCAGCCTGCTGCCCGCCGCGCGTGCGGCCAGGCTCGATCCGGTGCTTGCGTTGAGCGGAAAATGAAGATGGTTCAATCCGTTATCCGC
>JANJUT010000127.1 GCA_024710445.1 Thiobacillus sp. | reverse complement strand
CGTCTCCGCCCGCAGGCGGTTGTGGTGCGGGCGGCGCTGTGCCGCCAGTGGCCGGCACCGCCGAGGGCTCCCTCAGGAACACCTCGTCGAGCTGGCGACCGGTGTAGGACAGCTTCGGTCGCAGCCGCTTCCAAGCCGTGTCCTCATCCTCGCCGGGCTGGGTTTGCAGGTACTCAAGACCACGCAGGTTGATCGCAATCTTGCCCCGTGCACACAGACGCAAGACGCGCTCCTTCATCGCGGTTTCGCCGAGCCAGGGAATGCAATCCTGACCCGCCGGGCGAGGCTCTTGCAGCTCGCGCAGGAGCTTGCCAACCGCCGAGTTTTCGGTAGCGGCTTCCAGCACGAGGTCTTCAAAGTCCTCGGGCACGAACAAGTCGTTGACCAGCGCTTCTTCGATGCCCTCGGGGATCTGTGCGCCTTGCTTCTTCAGACTCTCTACGCTGAACATGCATTGGTTCGGGTCGGCGAAATTCCAGCGATGCAGCACAGCGAAGCGGTCGAAGCGCTTCTTCAGGATGTCGCGCAGCACACCTTGGTATTCGGTGTGCAGTTTCTTGTACTCGGGGTTCTGGCCGCTCCATTCCTGCGCCTTCATCTCGGCGCGGGCCAGGATCAGCAGGTCGCGGTCTTGGAAAGCATTTGTGGAGCCGGATCGCGGCAGCAGGAAGCGAATGGTGTTGCGGCGCTTCTGCAGGTGGTCTTTGAGCCAGCGGCCAAGACGCTGGTCAATGGTGTCGGGCTCTTCCGGCAGCACCAGGATGGGCAAGCGGTCGTCCCAACGCTCGGGCTGCTCGGCTTCGTCCAGTGTTGACCACGGATCGGTCTGCCAAGACTTCGGCAGTGCGATCACGCGGAAGGTCTTGGCCACCTCATCGGTGCCACCGATGACGTAGCGAACCTGCTTGGCAAGCTGCGCCTGATCGGAGCCGTCGGTGAACAGCTTGTCGTTTCGTGCGCAGGCCATCAGCTTGGCACGCGGGTTCTCTTCCTCGCGGAAAACCAGCCGTGGCCCATCCTGGTGGATGTTGAAGCTGTTTTCGACGATGGTCGCCAGTTCTACCTGGAACGCGTTGTCGTCGACGGCCTTGCTGCGTGTGATATCGACCTGCAGCGTCGCGGGCTCGGCTCCGGCCAAATTGCCGACGGCAATGGATCGCAGCCACAGCGCACCGACAATCTCTTGCAGGTGCGGAGCAAGGTTGGCGTGGTCGGCCACCGCCTCGGTGACCGAGATGATGTTCTGCTGGGCCTTCGCACGCAGCGTGCGGTGGTGCTCGTTCGACACCGAATCCAGCAGTGCGCCAATGCCTGACGCATCGTCATCCAGACGGAAGTCGGCCGCTGTGAGCACCGGCGCTACCTCGCCACGACTCTTGTAGAGGTTGGCCAGGATGCGAATCATGTCGCGCGTTTCCTGCGCGTCGGTAGCAATCAGCACTTGCTCTTCAAGCAGGCGCAGCAAGTGGGGAGCAAACGGCCAAGAGACCAGAAACTCCTTGCGTTTGCGCTCGTGTTCGGCAGCGGGCACCGCCATCAGCCGCAGATAGTCGCTGACGTGGGTTTCGATGAGTGCCGCGATTTGGGGCTTGGTGATCTGTAAGCGATTCGTGAACAGGCGATGCAACAGCATGCGGCGGCGATCTTGCTGCACTCGTTCAGGATTTCCGCCCGCCATGAAGTCGATAGCGACCGGATTGACGCGGTGCACCTGCTGGTAGGCATCGCTGCCACCGTTGCGAACCGAGATGACAAGGACCAGCAACTCCGGATGCTCCTTGGCGATCTCGGACAGAATCTGGATGAAGTTGAACGCCCAGTTCTTCCAGGGGTACTGCTTGGTGTTGGTCAAGCCGTCGTACCACGTCTGAAATTCGTCCAGCAGCAGCATCGTGGGCGTATGGTGCAACAGTTCAAGGATCAGCTTGTCGGACGGGATATCGGTCTTGGCCGCGCCCATGCCTTCCCATTTGCCCTTGATGTAGGTGCCGTGGGGATGGCGCTCGAACAGCAGATCCCACAGGAACTTGTAGCGCTGTCGGTGCAGGCTCTCGCCGATTACCAGCATTCCGCTGCGCAGCGCAATCTTGCCAACTTGCGGATCGCCCAGCGTCGTGGCCCAGGAATTCAGCCACGCACCAGTGGAGGCGGCGTCATTGACGGCGTGGTAGAGAGTGGCCATCAAGTGCGATTTACCAAGACCGCGCTCACCGATCACCACCACCGGACGCCCCTGGTTCGGGCCAACGGCCTCAATCCCCTTCAGCAGGTCGTGGGTCGGATACGTGATTTCCAGGAACTCCTTTGCAGCGATCTGGGTCGCGCCGGTGTTCGTATCGTTGGAGAGCTCAATGGCTGTCCCCTTGAGGCGCTTGCCCCTAAATTCTTCTCGTAGAGTCAGTCCAAGCATTACTTTCGCTCCCCATTGTTCGATTGGCCCTTGGCCACATCATCCTCGTCGCGCCCGACGTCGAGTCCCTCCATCGACTGCTGCCTGATCCAGCCGTCGATGTCTGTACGGGAGAAGCGCCATATCCCACCTACTTTGAAGGCCGGAATTTTCTTGGCGGCCGCCAAGCGATAGACCGTGCGCTTGCCCACTTTGAGATAGGCAGCCACTTCATCGAGGGTCAATATCTGTCCGGGCTCGTCTTTCATTACTTCCCCAACCGGTGAGGGTGGCACAGGTGGCAGTGACAATCCTGGCAAGTGTAGAGCAAACCAGTGCAATGCTGAACAGCTAAATGCGCAGTTCGCCGCTTCCTCACCTGCGGATCACTTCTGTACCTTCCACGCTCGTGTTCGAACGCCGGCACGAGGTCTTCCAGTTCGTGAGGGGATAGCCCTACCACGGGGGCGAGCGCCCCGTCGCGCCAAGCCGCGCCGCCGCGGTGACGACCTCGGCCAGCACCACCAGCGCATCGGCCTCGGTCGGAGAGAAGTAGGCGCACCGCGCCAGCAGGGTTTCCACATCAGTGACCGGCCCGTCTTGCTCTAACAGCCAGGTCCTGGACTCCCGGTCCTTGTCCGGAAACGGCGCTACGCCAGCCATCGAGGCAAATCCGGTGCACCGGCCGTTCCGATTCTTTGCGGCACACCCAGGCTTCACGCCGCAGCATCCCGCCATCCAGACGACTGCGGAACGGCGTGATGACCCCCCTTGGCAACCCGATGCCCCCCTGCCGCCGTGTGCCGGCCCTGGCCTTGGCGCTGACCATCGTGCTGGCCGGCGCATCGCCCGCATCGGCCGGCGATGCCACCGCTGAACACGAGCAACTGGCGGCCCTCGCCCGCCAACTCGACCTGATCGACCACCTCGCCGAGCACGCCGCCAGTACCGCTCCGCAGGAACGTGCCCGCTACCACTTCGACTACGCCCGGCTGCGTGCCGACCTGAAGCGCGTTCGCGCCGGCCTGCAGGACTACCTCGTGCCCCAGCGCGCCCAGCCGCGCGATCCCGTCCCGCTGGCCGGCGATTACGTCCGCCGCGACCGCGCCGACGACGAGGAGCCGTTGCCATGACGCCCTCTGCCGATCAGGTCGCCGCCTTCCAGGCCAACGGCGGCTTTGCGCCTTCGGCCGTCGCTGCCGTGGTGCTGGGCTTCGTGTTCGCCGTGTTGCTGCTGTGGGGCGTGTGGGCCATGCGCACTGCCTACGTCGGCTGGGCCGAGCACCGCATCACTGAACGTCAGTTCCTTGCCGTCGTCGTGCGCTTCGTGGCGATGTACCTGGTGCTGACGTTCTTTCTCCTCTCCTGACCGTCACGAAAGGCCATACGCCATGAACACGCCACCGACATCCCATCGCATTCCGTCCCGCATCGCCGCACCGCTGCTGCCGCTGGCGCTCGCGGGCCTGCCGCTGTCGGCCTTCGCGCAGGGCCTGCCGACCATGGAAGACCCATCGCGCGGCCAGGGCAGCGGCATCCTGCAGACCTTGCAGAACTACGGCTACGACATCGTGCTGCTG
>JANJUT010000067.1 GCA_024710445.1 Thiobacillus sp. | reverse complement strand
GACAATGATCAATTCGACATGCGGGTAGCTTTGCTGCATCACGCTCTCGACAGCCTCCTCTACGTAAGCAGCCGCGTTGTAGCAGGGCATGACGACGGAGATCAGTGCGGGGTCAAAGTTTTCCATCCGTTTTATAGGCTTCCCTGTCACGCTGTCCAAGCAGCCATCGGTGCCAGGATTCGGGCAGCCAGGCGGGCAGCATATATTTCCAGTCCCGTAGTGTGCCATAGCCTTGTTTCATTACCGTACGGAAAATCTGCCGTGCCGCAGGCAGGTCACGTTTCCAGTAACACGTATAGCCGCGCTTGAGCAGTTCGCCCAAGGTGAGATCGCGAATGTGTGAAGGCTCGAGTTGGGCAATTGCTGCAGGATGCTCATCCAGATATTTCAGTTGTGCCTGCCAGTGTTGCAGTGCGGCGCGAGCCCGGTTGTCCGAAGCCTGTTCGCCTTCATGCTGGTGATAAAACGCCAGTACCTTCGGTACCTGGACAATGGGTGCCGTTGTCCCTACGCGCAGCCACAAGGCAAAATCTTCGGCATTTTTCAGCGTGGAATCAAATCCGTCGGCTGCCAGCACGGCCTCGCGTCTGACCAGCGCTGCATGGATCGGCCAGCGGCAACTGGCAAGCAGTGCTTCGGCCTTGTGAGGGGTTTCATAATCGGGGGGCACGAAGGGTTCGCCATGATTGCCGGACTGCCGCAGGTGCTGCCAGCCGCAATACGCCAGCGCGGCAGCAGGACGCGTCTGCAGTGCGGCCAGCATGGTTTCCAGAAAGTCTGGCGACCAGGTGTCGTCGGCGTCGAGAAACGCGACATAGTCGCCGCGTGCTGCGGCCAGCCCGGCATTGCGGGCGGGACTGACGCCCTGATTGGGCTGGGACTGGGTACGGATTCGCGTATCGGCGTGCGCCTGGAGCCAGGCCAGCGTGCCATCGCTGGAGCCATCGTCAATGGCGATCAGCTCCCAGTCGGCAAACGTCTGCGCCAGCACGCTGCCCACGCTGGTCGATAAATAATCGGCTGCGTTGTGGCAGGGCATGATGATGGAGATGGTTGGGGTCATGAACGCATTTGCGATAGCCGGTTTGAAACATCACACACGCCGCAGCCGTCGAAACGCGTATTGCGCAATATCGCGCCAGCGTACGTCATGGCTGCCGAAGTAGAGTTTGCGTGCAAGGCTGCCTGGTGTATCGGTATTGAATACTGTCAGGCGCCGTAGATGAAATGGAGAATGGTCGCGCAAAGCCCAGCCGGTGCGGGTAGTGCAGGCTGCTGTATAGCCCGCTTGTTTGACCGCTTCGACGCATCGCGCATCCCAGATTCCATAGGGAAAGGCAAAGCTGGTGACCGGATTGCCCAGCAGTTCTTCCAATGTGGTTTTTGAGCCGCTGAGTTCCCGCATCAGTTGCGAGTCGTTAAGTTCAGTCAGCCGCGCATGACTGACCGTGTGTGAACCGATTTCCATGCCGTTTGCCTGCATGTCGCGCAATTCGTCGGCATTCAATAAGCGCCCGGCGGGGCGGCCGTCTTCCGGCCATTGCGGCATCTGCCCGACCGAGCCGGAAACCACGAACCAGGTGGCGCGCATGCCTCGTTTTTTCAGTTCTTCGCAGGCGGCCAGGTTGTCGATATACCCATCGTCGAAGGTGATGGACACCGTGCGTCCGGTCCATTTTTCGACGGGTGCGGCGACCAGTTCGCTCATGGTGGGCGTGTCATAGCCTTCTGCGGTCAGAAAGTCGAGCTGGCTGCAGAACTGTTGCATCGATACCGCCCATGGCCAGCCCGGTGTTTCCCTGCCGGGGGTGACGGCATGATACATCAGCATGATCGGCCCATGCTGGCCGGCCTGACGGTGTAGTGCGCGTGAAATCGGATCGATCCAGGTCATGCCGTTGCCTTGGTCAGTTTGAGCTTGATTTTCCAGCGTGCGGTTTCCGTGGCGAGGACCGGGATCGGCAAATACAGGAAACACGCCGCATAAACCAGCCCGCCCACGGTAGACATCAATAGTACATACAGTGGCCCGATCGCGCGGAGGGTCGATGGGACAAACTGCTCGGCAATCCCTAACGTGGTAACCAGAATCACGTTCAGCAACGCAGCCGGCATAAAGGCGCGCGCAAGATCGGCCCAGCGCGCCTTGAGCGATTGCTTGGCCAGCCAGAACATGTGTGTACCCATATAAAGCAGCGCGACCACCAGGCCCGCAGCGATTCCGGCCATCCCGTAGGGGCGGCCCAGCCAGATTCCGGCCGCCGCCACGACAATCATGATGACCTGGGCCACCAGTTCCCGGCCCAGCCAGTTGCGCGCAGCCAGCACCGCACCGGACAAGTTCTCGATCATCATCAGCGGGGCCGCCAGGCTGAGTACCATCAAGGGTGCAGCCGATTCGGCCCAGCGGTGCCCAAACAGCATGACCACCAGCGGCTCGGCCAGCCACAGAAAGCCGATATAAAACGGCATGGCATACACAGCCACCAGGGTCAGGCTGCGAAAAAACAGATAGCGGGATTTATCCAGGTTGTCATGTTCCTTGGCCAGCGCCCGGAACAGCACTTCGTACACCGAGCCTGTAATGAAGGCATGCGGGCGGGCTGCCAGGCTTTCGGCCTTGTTGAACAGACCCACGCCAGCCGGCCCAAAGCTGCGCGACAGCACAAAGGTCGGGAGCTGACTGCGCACGTAGAAAATGATGTTGTTGCTGGAGGCCAGCAAGCCATAGCGCATCAATTCGCCGGCACGGGCGAAGTCGAAACATACCCCGGGGCGCCAGCGCGCGTAGTAAGCAAATTGAATTGCGCCCGTTACCGAACTGAACAGGCCGGCCAGAATCAGGCTCCAGGGGCCGTAGTCCAGATAGGCCATGCTTAGCGCAATGCTGTTGTAGACAACCAGGTTGGTCAACTGGACCGCGGTCTTGGCCTTGAAGCGCATATCGCGGTGCAGCATGTTGCTGGGCACGTTGAAAAATGGGCGAATCAGAAAAGACAGGGCAGCAACCCGCAGCATGTCGGCATACAGCGGGTTCTCGTACCAGCGGCCAAACCCGGGCGCGTTGGCTAATAAAAAAGCGACGATTACCAGACCGATCAGGGCCTGCAGCGTAAACAGTAAATCGAAATCGCGTTTGCTGGCTTCCTTGGCGCGGACGATGGCCTGACCCATCCCGCCCCCGGCAACAAACCCGGCCAGATTGGTATAGATCAAAATCGTCGCCACCATGCCGAATTCGGCCGGCATCAGCAGCCGGGCAAGAATCAGCCCCAAGGCAAAGTTGATGACCTGGCTGCCGGTGTTGCCGATGAATACCCACTTGGCACCGTGGCGGATGGATTCGCCCAGGCTCATATATGAAACGGATTGCCGGGTTTGAGCAGGCTGGCTGGATGACAGGTTGTCATCGCAACATGATTTCTACAGGGCAACAGGATGTGACAGGTCATGGCGTGATCTAGAAAATTATTGTTCCGGATTGTCTGGCACGTCCGGAAAAAGCATTGGTGATGTTTATACCTGATCGGGGCGGGTTCACATAAATCATGCCATGGTCATTTCCCTGTTCCTGCGGAATGGCCCGCTTTCAGAAGGATTGAATCCGGATCTTGGCGGAACAGTGACATGAATTGAAAACGGTGGGGTATTTTAGTGGCTTTTACCCAGCCATCTTTTGATGATCAGGGCCAGGCGTCCAATACCGGGCAGGCGCTTCACTTTCCGCAGCAGGCGACTATCGAGCCGGGCATTGGGGAGGAAATGCGATGCCTCCATGTGTGCAAAATGGCTGTTCATGGGGATATCAAAGCGTTTGCGCATTCGCTGGATTGCTGCGAGCGATTCCTGGAGATTGTGTTCGATGTAGTCGATCTGGCTGCTCCAGGCGATGTCGTTGCCGATATGAAACGTCAGGGGCAGGTCATTGATGCGTTTGACCTTGAATCCGCTCACGGCGTCCAGCGCGATGAACAGCAAATAATCAAAATGAGCCGCCCCGATGCAGCTGCTTCCGAGGTCCAGGTCTGCTGCGAAAGACCTTGGGAACACGAAGCAATCATAACCATACGCAATTTCGCCCGATTCCCGGTACATCTCGGGGAGTTGCCCGATGCGGCTGTAGCGGCTGGGAATGTTTCTCCGGTAGACGGTGAAGGGGGTGCCTGCTTCGAAGCGTTTTTCAATGATTTCATGAAGCTGCAAATAGAAATCGGGCTGAACCGCAATATCCATGTTGGTGAATATCAGGTAGTCGCTGCTTGATGCGCCAGCGCCGATGTTCAGGATATCGGCAATCAAGGGATAGGGCCTTTGGGGCAGCAGCAGATGAATATCCTGGATTGTCCGGGAAAGTTGCCCCCCCAGGCTGGCAGGTGCCTTGATCGCGTCTTCATCCCCCGGCAGCACGACCGCCTTGACCTCGACCTGGAGGCCGTTTTGTTGTGCCCTGTCCACGGCAACGCGCAGGCTTTCATAGGTGATCTTGCTGGCGATGCCGTGTTCGGAATCCTCCGGACAGGGAAATGGATTGATGATGTGACAGAACGAAATCGGCATGACTATCCGGATAGGCTGGCTTGATGAGATGAGTTTGGCACGCGAAAGGCAACCAGAAAATGATCCTTTGCCGAGCGCCAATGGGGTGGTGTTTTAAAGGAAGGGCGGCGTGCCTCTCCTTTGAGGCGTGCGTCCAGACAGCGGATCTTGTACGCCAAATCGGGCAAGTAGTGATAAAAAATATTGGCGCTGGCCTGAATGGCTGATCCCAGCATTTTCGTGGGTTCGTGGCTGAAGGTGCTGATCTGCTCGATTTCGAGCCCCATCTTTGCTGCGGTGCGTGTGCACCAGTCGGGATTGATGAAGGCGAGATGTTCCGCAATGCTGCAATACCAATACATGCCTCCCATCAGGCGCCATGACCACGCAGCCGTATTACCCGTGGATACGATAACCAGCCCGCCCGGCCGGGTCGCCTTGACCAGGGAGGCCAGCAATTCACGGGGATTGCTGACGTGTTCAATGACGTCCAGTGCCACAACGACATCAAACGGGACGGTGAGCGTATCCAGGGCGGAAAAGTCATGCCCGACAATCTGGATACCCTTTTCCGCTGCGTGCTTTGCCGCGAGCGGGTGTACCTCGATCCCGGCACGGAGGTAGGGCTGCCCCAGGTATTCCAGAAAGCGCCCGTCAAAACACCCTACGTCCAGAACTGACGCAGCGTTTTTCATCTTTCGGATGAGTGCGGTCCCTAATTGCCAGTCCAGGCGTTTTCCAGGATTGTCCTGCCATGAATCAGCATTGCCCTGGCGATAGAGCGCATCCAGTTTGGCTTTGCCCGGTTGTGGATGGCGCCAGTGCAAACTGCAGTTGTTGCAGCGGTACAGACTGCCACCCGCAAGCGGAGAGCCGAGCATTCGCCCGGCAAACTCAAATGCATCCGGAATGCTGCCGACCCGGCATAGGCGGGTTGAAGAACAATCCGGGCATGACAAGTCCGTCTCGGCGCTCCTGGGCTGACCTGTTTGCATGCTGTTGCCATCCGCTACTTGATAACGCATGCGTGACGTTTCCTCATAGGCATGAGAACGCTGACCAAGCGGATAAGTTGAAATGGAATCGAGGCCTTCACGTGGTTACGCCGGTCGATTGATGAACGGTACGTTATTTGTCGAGCTTGTGCCAGACTCAGTGTGCCCGCCATGCGTCTGGAATCTTATAAGTATGGCTGCCTGCTTCAAGTTCAGTAGTGGCGCGCTTGCGGTTGGCATCAACGTTTTCTTGGCTGTGTGTCGATGAACACGATCAGCATGGTGTGATGGCTGGGGTCGGTCAGTTCCGGCCGAGCAGTTTTTTAGCGATGGGCCGCAGATGATGCAGGCCAAGCATGCGCTCGGTCTGAAACAGCCAAAGTTTTCGTTTGATGATGGCCGCCAGATCCTGGCGCCCTGTTTTTTCGAGTGGGGACAGCAACTCGACAAAATATTCCACTTCCACATTTGACCGGATATGCATGGGTTTCAGCATGTCGGGCGTCACCTCATTCTCCGGGAATGCCTTTGAATGCGCGAGTTGACCGCAAACCAGAAATTCAAGCATGGTGCGAACGCATTTTGCACAGCATCCGCAATTCAGATGGTTTTCGGGGATGGCGCCTGTATCCCAGCACACTCTGAGCGCATCCAGCGCACCAGGCCATTTTGACAAGAGGGCTATTTTTTCCAGCCGGCTGAATTGTTCCATGTCGCCCGTGATGACATCCAGGAAATCGGCACCAAAATAGCTGTTCAGCCAGGGGTGAGATCCATGAGGGTGCTCGGTATATTCCAGGGCGTTATCCGGGGCGATGATGCAGCGGTGGATGCGCGAACTGGCCGCATGGGCGATGGCGGCAAGCAGGGAGGCAAACTGCCATTCCGCATAAAAGTACCAGCTCCTGGCCAGATTTCTCAGGTTGACTCTTATGGGAACCAGTTCCACGCCCAGTTCCTGACAGAGTCCGGAAAGCTTCCGGACTCCGAGTGCCCATATGTCAGGTCGATCCTGTTTGTTTGGATCGCCCACATCCAGGCCGTGAACGAAAAAGGCCACGCCCACTCTTCTTGGGTCGCCCATCGGGTATTGGCGCGTATTCCAATACAGGGCTGCCAGGGAGTCCACGCCCCCTGATAGAAACAGTGCGGTGGTTGATAGCGTGGTGGCCGGCATCGGATGCGCGGCGGTGGGCGCCTGGATGCTGACCGGCTGTAACGGACTTTTATGCCAATGTGACAGCAGCCGCATCGCCATCTTCAGGCGGGCGCTGAGCTGCGGATCTACGCCACCTTCAACCTCCAGCCGGGTTTCCTTGTTCCACATGGCGGCCATGGCCGTTCCCACCATGAACGCATTGGGCTCGGGACGGATCCAGCCGGCCTGTTCGGCGGTGACGGAGAAAAAGATCATTTCCCGTGCAGCGGTGACTTCAAATTCCACCTCGGCCTGTATCCGATACTGGCCGTTTTCATGTTTTTCCTGAATATTGCGGATGAACATCCGTTTCCCTTTTTTGTGATTGCCTGTGACGCTTGCGTCAGCTGCGGGCCATGACAAGGTTTCGCGAGGCGAGCGTCATGACCCGTGGCAGGCTGGCGCATATGCGCTTGCGAAGGTCGTGCCTTTGCGCGTGCGCACATCCAATCCTGATCGAAAGCGCATCGCCCAGGCATTGCATGGGCGTAATCGTGTGCTCGATCGGCAGGCCAAAGTGCTGGTATAGCCCCTCGAACTTATCCTGGTAAGTGATAGACAGGGTTGGTGTCCCGCTGCCGAGGGAGGCGATAGCCAAATGCATGCGGCCGGTGATGACAAGATCCAGCAGGCCGGTCACGCGTTTGATTGCGTCAGGGCGATTGATCAGGGTATAGCGGACGTGTGGAAAGGCATTGTGCCGCAACTGTTTTTCGAGTGCCTGGAGCATGGCCATGTCACCCGACTGTGGTTTGAGGTCATGAGGGATCAGCATGAATGCCAGTTTGCTGGTTTCTCCTGCAATCCGGAGTTGCCGGGCCAGATGGGCGATGAGCGCATCCATTCCAAGCTTTGAGAGGGCAGGTAGCAGGGCGTGGGCGTTCAGGTTGACGCCAACCGGGCTTCGGCCTGTTTCGCGCATGCTGCTTATCCAGGCTTCGGCCTCGGGTTCGGGTGCGGTAGCAGGGGGCATCAGAAAGGCGCTGTCCGCACACAAGGTGGCCGGAATGCCTGTGGCCTGTTGGAAGCGATCAAGTGAGAGCTGGTCCCGTACATTGACGGTTACCCCGGGATGCAATCTGGACAGGGCGTGAATCGCCGGACTGCGTGGGTGACTGTTAAAACTGAATCCCAGCGTGGTGGCCGGAATGCCAAGCAGTACGCTGTGATTGCAGTAATCAACGATGCGCGCCACCAGGGCCGCACCATATTTTCCGTCCAGAATGTCGGCGCCCATTACAAACAGGGCATGATTTTGTCGAATGACGCTGTCGAAGGCGATACTGCCTGCCTTGCCAACCCAGGCGGCCACCACCGGAATTTCTCCAATTCCCGGCACGGCAAGGTTGTGGTTTCGCGTGCCGATGATGGTGAATGTGGCGTCTGGATTGTGCGTGCGTAGCGATTGCAGCAACCCGGTGAACATGGCCAGGTCACCCATGGATCCAATCGCATTGCCCATGTCGGCGGGAATGATCGCAAAGCGGGTAGGCGTATCAGGAACGCCGGCAATGGCGGACCCACGCAATCGGCGTAGCGGCCAGCTTGCTTCGAAGCGGTTGCGGGCCGTGATGGCTTCATCGACCAGGTATTGTTTGATGGTCATGGTGCAATCAATGGGGAGAGCATAGGGGCCGCACCAGTTGTACAACCCGATCAACAAACAGGTCACGCGTGTAGTGCCGCTCAATGAGAGCCTGCCCTTTTTCCGCTTCGCTCCGTCTGCTGTCGATGTCGTTCAGCCAGTCAATGCATCGTTTGGAAAAGGCTGCATCATCCTGGGCAACGCCCAACCCGGCATTGCTCAAGCCGGATTTGAAGGCGTCTGCACAGCGTGGCGTGGTTACGCATACCCGGCCATGGGCCAGGGATTCAAGGATCTTGATGTTGGAGCCGCCACCGGAATGGATCGGGGCAATGGTGAGCGCCACGTTGCGATAGGCATCGCACAGATCATCAACATATCCCGGGGCAGAAACACCGGGATGGCATTCCCAGGCCTGCCGCATGGCGGGCGGGGCGGCACCCGCAAGCAGCAGCCGGGCTTGCGGCAGGGTTGCCTTGATGGTGGGCCAGCTACGCTGCAGAAAGCGGTCTATACCCTCGCGATTGGGTGCATACCAGAGTGAGCCGACGAACAGCAGTGTGGCGCTGTCGGTTTGAGGAAAAGGCTGGGCGGGCGGATTGAACGGGATGTTGGGCAGGATGACTGAACGTAGCTCGGAATGGTGAGTCTGGTCGCGCGAGCTAATGAAGAAAAAGGCATCAAATCGCTTGAGTTGCTTTTGGGCCAGTCTGGCGGCATAAGTGGACTTGAGACGTGACGCCAGCGTGTCGGACGCGTAATGGTAGTCCCAGTCGTCCAGGTCGACCACGGTGCGCACGCCGGGTGGGATAAGTAGTTTGCTGATGGGGTTGAGGTAACGGCTGACGATGATCTGATATTTTTCCAGATCAATGCCGTTTGCCTTCAGGACATGATTGAGTACGGGATCCGGTTGAAATTTGCTGATGCCGAAAGGACGCTGATGCCAGAGAGCGTGCGCATGGATCCCTGGCTCAGGCGAAATCAAACGACTGGCGCCCGGGGTGGGCTCAAGCAGCAATACATCCACTTCCCCCTGGGCTTGTAGCGCGGCATGCAGCAAAGCGGTGCGCTGCTGTGCGCCGGACTGGGGGGCTAATGGAGAAGCCGGTGTAACCAGCAGGACATTGTTGGGCATGGTCACCGGATTGTAAGCGGAGTCGGCTTGCGGTGCGTTGCAGCAGGTATTGAGTGGAACACCAGCCTGCGACCATTGCTACAATGCGCTATCTTCCCTTATCTGCCTGTTCCGTCTGTATGCAAACCCTCAGCGTCGACCTCGGCGACCGTTCCTACCCGATTCATATTGGCGCAGACCTGCTGAGTCGCGCCGATTTGCTGGCACCGCATCTGGCGCAAAAGCGTGCGGTGATCGTAACCAACACCACCGTGGCGCCGTTGTACCTTGATCGCCTGACGGAAACCTTACAGTCTGTCGGCGTGGATGTCTTCCCGGTGGTGCTGCCGGATGGCGAGGCCTATAAAAACTGGGAAACGCTGAACCTGATCTTTGATGCGCTGCTGACCCAGCGTGCCGAACGCAAGACCACGCTGGTCGCATTGGGCGGTGGCGTGATCGGGGACATGACCGGATTCGCGGCGGCAAGCTATCAGCGTGGCGTGCCCTTTATCCAGATCCCCACCACGCTGCTGTCGCAGGTTGATTCCTCGGTGGGCGGCAAGACCGGGATCAATCATCCGCTCGGCAAGAACATGATCGGCGCGTTTTATCAGCCCAGGGTGGTGCTGGCCGATACCGATACGCTGAAGACCCTGCCACCGCGCGAACTGTCGGCGGGTCTGGCCGAGGTGATCAAATACGGCCTGATCTGGGATGCCGAATTCCTTGCCTGGCTGGAAGCCAGCATGGACAAACTGCGCGCGCTCGACCCCGCGGCGATCGCCCACGCGATCTACCGCTCGTGCGAAATCAAGGCGCAGGTGGTCGCGCAGGATGAGCGCGAAGGCGGCATCCGGGCGATTCTCAATCTGGGCCATACCTTCGGTCATGCGATCGAAACCGGCATGGGCTACGGTAACTGGCTGCATGGCGAAGCGGTCGGCGCGGGCATGGTGATGGCGGTACAAACCTCGCAGCGTATGGGCTGGCTCACCGAGGCGGACGTGACACGCACCCGCGCGCTGATCCGGGCGGCCGGCTTGCCAGACGTTGCGCCCGATCTGGGCGTGGATGCCTGGCTCGACTACATGGGCCATGACAAGAAAGTCGAGGGCGGGAAAATGCGTTTCGTGCTGCTGAAGAAACTGGGCGAAGCGGTGATCACCGCCGATGTGCCGACCGATGTATTGACCGGCGTGTTGTCCGCGCCGCGCTGAGGAAGCGATGATGGAAACCCTGGCCAACTATGCAGCGCATTCCGGCCAAAGCCGCGGGCGCGTGCACCCGGAGCCGGCAGCCGCGCCACGTTCCGAGTTCCAGCGCGATCGCGACCGCATCATTCATTCCACCGCTTTCCGGCGTTTGGAATACAAGACCCAGGTGTTCGTGAACCATGAGGGCGACCTGTTTCGCACCCGTCTCACCCACAGCCTGGAAGTGGCGCAGATCGGCCGCACCATCGCCCGCATGCTGCGCCTGAACGAAGACCTGGTCGAAGCCGTGGCGCTGGCGCACGATCTCGGCCACACGCCGTTCGGCCACGCCGGCCAGGATGCGTTGAATGCCTGCATGAAAGAGCACGGCGGCTTTGAGCACAATCTGCAGTCCCTGCGCGTGGTGGATGTGCTGGAGGAGCGCTACGCTGATTTCGATGGCCTGAACCTGACCTTCGAAGCGCGCGAGGGCATACTCAAGCATTGCTCGCAACTCAATGCCGAAAAGCTGGGCGCAGTAGGCGAGCGCTTCCTGCAGAAACAGCAGCCCTCGCTGGAAGCACAGATCACCAACCTGGCCGACGAGATTGCCTACAACAATCACGATGTGGATGATGGCCTGCGTTCTGGCTTGATTGATATGGAACAGCTGGCTGAAGTGCAGTTGTTTGCCCGTCACCTCGCTGAAGTACGCGCCAAATATCCCACATTGAATGGCCGTCGCGTGATCACCGAAACCGTGCGCCGCATCATCAATACGCTGGTCCTCGATCTGGTGAATACCACGCGGGCCAATGTTGAAAGCAGCGGCGTGCAGAGCCTGGCAGAGGTTCGCGTTGCTTCACCGCTGGCCGCATTCAGTCCTGAATTGCTGGATGAGCATCGTGAACTGAAGCGCTTTCTGCATCGTCATCTGTATCGCCACTACAAGGTGGCGCGCATGAGTGCCAAGGCAGGGCGCATCATCAGCGATCTGTATACAGCATTTGCGGGCGATGCGCGCTTGCTGCCACCGGAGCATCAGGCGCGCGAATCGCTGGAAGGTGCACGGGCCGTGGCAGACTACATCGCGGGAATGACCGATCGCTATGCCATGCGTGAGCATCAGCGGATTTTTGCCGTGGAAGAAATTTACAGCTGAAGCGGGCCTGTTGGGGGCGTCCGGCGTGTACCGCCCAGGCTAGGGCCTGTTCACACTAATTTCACGTCTGCGTTGTCGCGAGAAAGCGATGGATGCAAGGCGTGTCGTGCCGGCAAGGGTCATTCCTTGCCAAGCGGCACAACGCCGCAGACGCGCTTTCTCGCAGCAACCCGAAGGGACGGGGTCGATTCGGGCGCATCCCTTTGTCGCGAGCCGCTTGCAGTACCCGCACTGCGGCGCACCTCGCTTCGCGGCCTGCATCCCGAATCGGCCCCGTCGCAGGCGTGAAATTGGTGTTAACACGCCCTAGGCCTCAAGGGCAGTAAGACGACCGTCCACCAGGCGCAACTGCCTGTTCATCCTGCGCGCCAGTTCGACGTCGTGGGTAACGATGACCAGGCTGGTGCC
>JANJUT010000065.1 GCA_024710445.1 Thiobacillus sp. | reverse complement strand
GCTGCAGGCCCGCTTCGAGTATGCCTTGCCAATGTTCGGGGTGTTCGTTTCGCAGCTTCTCGATCCACCAGTCGGGGTGCGACCAGCGTGCCGAGGGCTGTTCGTCGGCTATTTTTTCCAGCTCGGCCCGGCGCCGCTGAAAATTGCGCAGCACCGCGTTGGCAAGGCCGCGGCGCCAGCCTTCGCCCGCGGCGGTCACCGCGTTGTGAACCACCGCATGGGCGGGGGCGCGGGTAAATGCCAGCTGGTAGAGCGCCACACGCAGCAGCCAGCCCAGTTGCGGGTCGGTCAGCGGGCGTTCCAGCAGCGCGGTCAGCCAGGCATCCAGCCGGCCCAGCTGGCGCAGGCTGCCGTAGACAATATCCTGCAACGCACCGCGCTCGCCCGGCGTATCTAGTTGCTGAATGCGTCGCGGTAGAACCTGATGCAGCGCCGTGCCAGCCAGTACCTCTTCCAGCGCATCGGCTGCCAGTTTTTGCAGCTTACGCATGGAGAAATAAGCCCCGGTTTATCTGCTGATCCATTCAATTCAAACCACTGTTGTTCAGTGGCGGATGATAACAGGGCGAGCCTTGCGGAACGTCTGAAATAATGGCCACCGGGCCCGATTCAGGAACCGAAACGCGTACCCGGCGAAAGGGGCCGGCCAGACAAAAAGGCGGCGGCGGTCATCCGCTTGCTCCCCGCCGGCTGAAGCGCCCGCACGTCCAGCGCACCCGACCCACACGCAACGATCAAGTGATCCGCATCGGCACGCAACACTTCTCCCGGCGCCCCCGTTTCTGCGCAAGTCTGCGCCGACCAGATTTTTAATGGTGCGCCGCTCAACAGCGTCCAGGCGCCGGGGGCCGGATTGTAGGCGCGTACAGCGCGCGCAAGCGTTTCGGCTGGCTGATGCCAGTCCAGCTGCGCCTCCTCCTTGCTGAGCTTGGCGGCATACGTCGCCTGCGTATCGTCCTGTGCCTCCGGCACCAATTCAGCGTAGTGCGCCAATGCCGCAACGATGGCCGTGGCGCCGGCGGCGGCCAGCGTGTCGTGCAAGCTGGCCGCCGTATCGGCATCACCAATCGGCACAACGATTCTGGATAGCATTGCACCGGTGTCCAGTCCGGCATCCATCTGCATAATGGTGATGCCGGTTTCTGCGTCGCCCGCCAGAATGGCGCGCTGGATTGGCGCCGCACCACGCCAGCGGGGCAACAATGAAGCATGGATATTGAGGCAGCCAAAACGCGGCAAGTCCAGGACAACCTGCGGCAGGATCAAGCCGTAGGCCGCAACCACCATGACATCGGCGTCGGCGGCACGCAGCGCGGCCTGTGCTTCCGGTGTTTTAAGGGTAGGGGGCTGATATACCGGCAAATCGCGCAACAGCGCCGCCTGTTTGACCGCGCTGGGGCTGAGCTTCATGCCCCGGCCCGCCGGGCGGTCTGGCTGGGTCAAAACCAGAACGATTTCATGCCCGGCATCCGCCAGCGCATTCAGCGCAGCCGCGGCAAATGGCGGCGTTCCGGCAAACAGAATGCGCACGGATGGCGACTCAGAGCGATGCGCGCACCGGCGCGGCATCGGGCTTGTGTTCGCGCGCCTGCTTCAGCAGTTTGGTCTTGATGCGGTTGCGCTTGAGGCCGGACAGATAATCGACAAAAACCTTGCCTTGCAAATGATCCATTTCATGCTGGATGCATACTGCCAGCAAGCCGTCTGCATTGAGCTCAAACGATTTGCCATCACGATCCAGTGCGCGCACCGTCACCCGCTCAGCGCGCTCGACCTTGTCGAAAACCCCCGGCACCGACAAACAGCCTTCCTCGCCCTCGGCGCGGCCCGACTGGGCGATGATTTCCGGGTTGATGAATACCTTCAATGCATCATGTGTTTCAGAAATATCGATCACGATGACGCGTTCGTGCACGTCGACCTGCGTTGCCGCCAAGCCTATTCCCGGTGCGGCATACATGGTTTCCGCCATGTCTTCGATCAACGTGCGTATGCGTGCATCCACCGTAACCACGCGTTCGGCT
This sequence comes from Thiobacillus sp., assembly GCA_024710445.1. GTDB lineage: Bacteria > Pseudomonadota > Gammaproteobacteria > Burkholderiales > Thiobacillaceae > Thiobacillus. Next base: position 5,850 of record JANJUT010000065.1, on the reverse strand, counting down.
ATCGTGTGCAGGCGCGCATCGGGATAATGCAAAATGTTCAGTATTGCCATAAAACTCTTTACGGATTAAGGGGCTGGGTGCACACTTTGATGCAAAATCTGCATTCAGATACGCGCAACCCTAAATATAAGGCAGCAGATAGCCGTAACCTTAGCGCACAGTATATTTTCAACGCAAAATTAGACAATGTCTAAATGGAGGGTTCCCCCGTGCGTCAACTCGTAGTTTCACTCGCCCTGTTGCTGGCCACTCCCGCGCTGGCCGATTCCCTTGAACTGCAGGATAACGCGCCCGACCAATACGTCGTGGTCAAAGGCGACACCCTGTGGGACATTTCCGGCCGCTTTCTCAAGGATCCATGGCGCTGGCCCCAGATCTGGAACATGAACCGCGAGGAAATCAAGAATCCGCACTGGATTTATCCGGGTGACAGGGTCGTGCTCGACCGCAGCGGCAAGGAACCCCGTCTGTCGCTGGTCAAGGGCGGCGATAACGGGATGCGGACGGTCAAGCTGTCTCCCGGCGTACGCGCGACCGATATCGGCGATGAGGCCGTCCCCGCCATCCCGATCCGGGCCATCCACCCCTTCCTGTCGCAGCCCCGGGTTGTGCCCAAAGGTGCGCTCGATGATGCGCCCTTCATCCTCGGTACCAATCTAGAGCGCGTGGTTCTGGGTTCTGGCGATGACGCTTTCGCCACCGGCGGCAAAGCCGGCATCACCCGCTGGAACGTGCTGCGCCCCGGCAAGGCACTGAAAGATCCGGAAACGGGCGAAGTGCTGGGATATGAAGTCGAATACCTGGGCGACGCACGCACCCTGGTGGAAGGTGCGCCGCAGAAAATCCGCATCACCCAGTCGGCACAGGAAATCCTGCCCAAGGACAAACTGGTGGAAGCCAGCGACAGCACTACCTTCGAGTATCTCCCGCGTGCGCCGGAAAATCAGATCAGCGGCCGCATCATCTCCGCCTACGGCGGCTTGTCGGACAGCGGCCGCTACCAGACCGTGGTAATCAACCGTGGCAGCAACGATGGTCTGGAACCCGGTCATGTATTGTCGGTGTTCCGCGAAGGCAAGGCCGTAAACCTCACGCGCGATGAAAAAGACCGCATGACCTGGGTCAACGAAAAAACGTCAGGCGTTCCCAATGGCGGCGCATGGCTGTACAACGATGTACGCTGCCTGAAAGAAAACAGCAGGGTCACTTACGATCAGACCGCTGATGTGCGCAACACTTTCCGCAACACCTGTTTGGGTAACAGCAGCGACCTCGCGGTCAAGCTGCCCGACACGCGAAGCGGTCTGGTGATGGTGTATCGCGTATACGACCGGGTCTCCTACGCGCTCATCATGCAATCCGATGGGCCGGTGTACCTGCTTGATTCGGTGAAAACCCCCTGAGCGATCTTGATTCCTGGCTGCGCCTGAGCCTGATTCCAGGCGTAGGCAACACCAGCCTGATCCGCCTGTTAACGGCCTTCGGTTCTCCGGAGGCCGTTTTGGCATCCGGCCGCAGCATGCTGGCGCCACACCTGTCTTCCGCGCAGTGCGACGCCTTGCTCGCCGGCCCGGACGCGGCTGAGCTGGACGCGGCGCGCGCCTGGCTGGAGCAGCCCGGCAACAGCCTGATGACGCTGGCAGACGAGGACTATCCCCGGACCCTGCTCGAAATCGCCGACCCGCCCGCCATCCTGTATTGCAAGGGGCAGCGCGCCCTGCTCAGCAGGCCCGGGCTCGGCATGGTCGGCAGCCGCAACGCCACCCCGCAAGGCGTGCGCGACGCCGAGGCCTTTGCCCACGCCTTGTCCGATGCCGGATTCACCATCATCAGCGGGCTGGCACTCGGAATCGATGCGGCGGCCCACCGCGGCGGGCTGGCGGGCGCAGGGTCCAGTGTTGCCATCATCGGCACCGGAATCGACCGGATTTATCCGGCCCGCAACAAGGCACTGGCGCATCAACTGGCCGAAAACGGGCTCATCGTGTCGGAGTTTCCGCTCGGAACCGCGCCGTTGCCCGGCCATTTTCCGCGCCGCAACCGGCTTATCAGCGGCCTGAGTCGCGGCGTGCTGGTGGTGGAAGCCGCGCCTGACAGCGGTTCGCTGATCACCGCACGCGTTGCCACCGAGCAGGGGCGTGAAGTCTTCGCCATCCCCGGCTCGATTCACTCGCCGCTGGCCCGTGGTTGCCACGCTTTGATCAAGCAGGGCGCCAAACTGGTTGAATCTGCCGCCGACATTCTCGACGAGCTGGCCTGGCAACAGCGGCTTGCGCCCCCGGTGCTGCGCCAGGATCGCCCGCAGGACGAGCGCATGGCGGAAGCGCTATCCGACCCGATTCTGGACGCGCTGGACGGCGCGCCCACCACGCTCGACACCCTGGCGCAAAGAACCGGGTTGACGCTGGATGCGCTTTCAGCGAAGCTGTTGACGCTTGAACTGGACGGGCGCATTGCATCCTTGCCTGGCGGGCGTTACCAAAAAATTCACTGACACTATGCTCGATATCCTGGTTTACCTATACGAAAGTTTCCGCATGGCGGAACTCGCGCCCGATCGCGACGCGCTGGAAAAACGCCTGTTTGCCGCCGGTTTTGAGGAGGCGGACATCAACGCCGCCCTCGACTGGTTTGCCAATCTGACGGCCAGCGTCTCGCATGAGCGCCTGTCCCATGTGCACTACCGTCACTACGCGCCCGAAGAGACCGAACGGCTCAATGACGCCTGCCGCAATGAACTGACCTACCTGGTGAGTGCTGAAATTCTCGATCCTGAATCCCGTGAATGGGTCATTTCCGGCCTGATGGCACTGGGCGGCGAAGACATCGAACCCGACCACGTGCGCTGGATGACCCTGATCGTGCTGTGGAGCCGCGGACTGATCGAGCATTTCACCCACCTGGAAGACATGTTGCTGAATCACGAGCCGGGACGTCTGCACTAAACCTATAACCATGTCCAAACTCGTTATCGTCGAATCCCCGTCCAAATCCAAGACGCTGCAGAAATATCTCGGCGCGGACTACGACATCCTCGCCAGCTACGGCCACGTTCGCGACCTGCAGCCGAAAACCGGCGCCGTCGACACTGAAAATTTCAGCATGAAATATCAGGTCATCGAACGCAATGCCAAGCATGTCGAAGCCATCGTCAAGGCGGCCAAAAAAGCCGACGAAGTGTTGCTGGCAACCGACCCGGACCGCGAAGGTGAAGCGATTTCCTGGCACATCAGCGAAATCCTCAAGGAGCGCAAAGTCAAGACGCCGATGAAGCGTGTGGCTTTTTACGAGATCACCGAGTCGGCGGTGCAGGACGCCGTGCGCAACCCGCGCGAAATTGCCACCGACCTGGTCGATGCCCAGCAGGCGCGCCGTGCGCTCGATTATCTGGTGGGCTTCAACCTGTCGCCCTTGCTGTGGCGCAAGATCAGCCCCGGCTTGTCCGCCGGGCGCGTGCAGTCGCCTGCGCTCAGGATGATCGTCGAGCGCGAGGAAGAAATCGAAGCCTTCGTACCGCGCGAATACTGGTCGCTGCATCTCGACACCCACAAGGGTGCACAGGCGTTTTCCGCCAAGCTCACCCATTTCAAGGGCGAGAAGCTCGAGCAGTTCACGGTCGAACACGAAGCGCGCAGCAAGGAATGGCTGGCCACGCTGGAAGGCAAGGACGCGCGCGTCATGCGCATCGAAAAGAAGCGTCGCGCCCGCCACCCCGGTGCGCCATTCACCACCTCGACCCTGCAGCAGGCCGGCGTGCGCCAGCTCGGCATGACCACCGATCGCGTCATGCGCACCGCACAACAATTGTACGAAGGCATGGACCTCGGCGAAGGTCCGGTCGGCCTCATCACCTACATGCGGACCGACTCGGTGAATCTGGCGCAGGAAGCCATCACCGACATCCGCAAGTATGTGGGCGCCAACTTCGACAAGGATTTTCTGCCGCCCACGGCGATTGCCTACAAGGCCAAGACCAAGAATGCACAGGAGGCGCACGAAGCCGTGCGTCCCACCTCGGTCACGCGTACGCCCGAGGCCGTGAAGAAGTTTCTGACCGCCGACCAGGCCCGTCTTTACGAACTGATCTGGAAACGCACCGTGGCCTGTCAGATGACCCCGGCGCAGTTCGATACGGTTGCCGCTGACATCACGGTAGGCGAGGGTACTTTCCGCGCCACCGGACAAACCCTGGCCTTCGCCGGTTTCCTGGCGGTATACCAGGATGACGAAGACGAGGAAGAGTCCAAGCTGCCGGTACTGGTCGAAGGCGAGACCTTGCCGGTCGATAAACTCTACGGCGAGCAGCACTTCACCCAGCCGCCGCCGCGCTTTACCGAGGCCAGCCTGGTGAAGTCGCTGGAGGAATACGGCATCGGCCGCCCCTCCACCTACGCCAGCATCATTTCCACCTTGCAGGATCGCGAATACGTCCTGCTGGAAAAGAAACGCTTCCAGCCGACCGATGTCGGCCGGCTGGTCAATTGCTTCCTTACCCGGCATTTCAATCATTACGTCGACTACGACTTCACCGCCAAGCTCGAAGACAAACTCGATGATGTGTCCAACGGCAAGCGCGTGTGGTCAAAGCTGCTCGAAGAATTCTGGGCCGGCTTCGACGGCGAACTGAAAGCCAAGCAGGACGTCGAGCGCGGCTGCCCGATTCCCGAAGCCTGCCCCAAATGCAGCAAGCCGCTGTTCATGCAGGCCAGCAAACGCGGCCTCTTCATCGGCTGCTCCGGCTATCCGGAATGCGATTACACGCGTCCCTTGCACGCCAACGCCATCGAAGGCGACAACATCCTGGGCAAGGACCCGGCCAGCGGTCTGGATATCAAACTGCTTTCCGGTCGCTTCGGCCCTTACGTCCAGATCGGCGAGATGCCCGAGGACAAGAAAGCGCCCAAGCCGCGCCGTGCATCCTGGCCCAAGGATATCCCGCTGGAAAATGCCACGCTCGAGCTGGCGCTCAAGTTTCTGTCGCTACCACGTGAGGTGGGACACCACCCCACCACCGGCCTGCCCATCGTTGCCAACAACGGCCGCTTCGGGCCTTATCTGCTGCACGACGGCAAGTTCAAGTCGATTCCCAAGACCGACAGCGTCTATGAAATCGACCTGCCGCGCGCACTGGAAGTGCTGGTCATGGAACGCGAAGGTCGCGGCGACTCTGCGGCATCGGTCCTGAAAAATCTCGGCCCCCACCCGGAAGACGGCAAGGACATCACCGTGCGCAGCGGTCGCTACGGCCCCTATGTGAAGCATGGTGCCACCAACGCCACCTTGCCCAAGGACATCACGCCCGAAGAGATCACGATCGAAGAAGCCATCGATCTCATCGCCGCACGTGTCGCCAAGGGTCCGGCCAAAAAACCGGCGAAGAAGAAGGCCGCCGCCAAACCCGCGGCCACGAAAAAAACCAAGGCCGAAGCTGGAGAGCCTGCCGACAAGAAGGCCCCGGCAAAGAAACCCGCAGCCAAGAAACCGGCCACGAAGAAGGCGACAACCAAAAAGCCAGCAGCCAAAAAGCCCGCCAAAAAAGCCGTGGCATGAGTACGTCTCCCACGCTGCTCATGGTCAATGCTTTCATTGGCACGGCGGGCTATAAAAAACTGTATCTGGAATTAGGCTATTCGGTTGTCTCCGAATGGTCAGAACGCAAAGCCATCAGCCTGGTACGCAAAGCACCGCCCGTCGTCATCGTGGCGGACTTTTATCACCAGTCGGACTTCCGGGACCGTTTGTCGAATCTCGAGTCTCTGCTGGCCACAGCGCAAGCCTCCCCCGGCACAAAGATCCTGGTCTTTTATGAACCGGCACATCAGTCCGTGCTCGATGCCGTTCGCACCCGCC
>JANJUT010000061.1 GCA_024710445.1 Thiobacillus sp. | reverse complement strand
TCGCCGCGAGGCGATGTCACAGCTATTGCGGCAGGTCGGGTTGCCGGAAGACGCAGGTGGGCGTTATCCCCATGCCTTCTCGGGCGGCCAGCGCCAGCGCATTGCCATTGCGCGGGCGCTGGCAGTGTCGCCCCGGCTGGTGATCTGCGACGAACCCACCAGCGCGCTGGATGTGTCGGTGCAGGCACAGATTCTGAATCTGCTGAAAGATTTGCAGGACAGTCTGGGGCTGACCTATCTGTTCATTACGCACAATCTGGCTGTGGTCGATTATCTGGCGCATGACGTGGCGGTGATGTACCTCGGGCGCATCGTCGAACAGGGCGCGGCGGCCGACGTGCTGCGCGCGCCGCGTCATCCGTACACGCAGGCGCTGGTGAGCGCGGTGCCGCGCATCAAGCCGCAGAGCGGGCACACCATCATCCGGCTGGCGGGCGACCAGCCGTCACCGCTCAATCCGCCGGTCGGCTGCCATTTTCATCCACGTTGTTCGCATGCCAGCGAGGCGTGTCGGCTTGCCTATCCCGAGCAGACTGATCTGGGGAACGGGCACTGGGCACGTTGCCACTGGGTTGCTGGCCAGCTCTCATAACTGAAGACGGAAGATAAATTGAATACAGGCAAACACAGTCGCAATTTCTGGATCGGCAACGCGGTGCTGGCAGTGGCCATGCTGATGATGTTCTTCATGGGGCCGCTGTCCGATGCACTCGGTATCTGGGCTGCGGTGCTGTGGATGGTGGTGGCCGCTGTGGGCATGGGCCTGATCATGTCGGACAAGTCAGAAGAGCCGCCCGCGCCGGATTGAGTTCCGGCATGCAGCCCACACTGCGCTAAGTCGCAGTGGGCCGTCGTGCTTTCAGTGATTTCTGACGACGATCGCCTGTCCCGGACGAATGCTGCTGCTTTTCCTGAATGCCCGGTTCCAGGCTTTGAGTTCTGCCAATGTGACATCAAAGCGATCCGCAATGGCGTGCAGGGTGTCGCCACGCTTGACGGTATAGCGGGTGGGTTTGACGGGTTCCCTGACGCCTGGCTTGAAGGCGACATGCCGGATGGCTGCCGGTTTCGAAGTGATGTTTTCACTTGCAGGCAACAGCAGTACCTGGCCGGGCCGGATGCTGCTGTCCAGATTGGGGTTGGCCTGAACTAGCTGGGTGACGGTCGTTCCGTAACGGCGCGCCACGCTGAACAGCGTATCGCCACGCTCGACCTGGTGCTCGTTTGAATCGGTCGCCACGGCTATCGCAGCAGGGCTCGGCGAGGCCACCACGCCACGGCCCTTGATCGGGACCAGGATGGTCTGGTCGCGTACCAGTTTGCCGCGCTTGAGGTGGAACTGGTTGTGCTCCTTCAGACGGTCAATGCTGACATCGAATCGTCTGGCAATCGCTTCCGGGCGCTCGCCTTTTTTCACGGTCTGGGGCTGCCAGCTGTCCCAGGTTCCGCTTTCCAGGTTGCGCTGGAATTTGTCGGCCTTGTCGACAGGCACCAGCAGGTTGACTGGCGTGTCGGAGCGGATCAGGTTGCGCGGGAAAGCCGCATTCAGGGCAATAAAATCGGTGCTGCTCATGCCCGCCAGCTTCGCAGCGGAATGGATGTCCATGCTGGCATGGACTCTGACCTGATTGAAATAGGGCTCATTCGGCAGCGTGTCGATTTCGATGCCGTACTGTTCGGGATTGCTGATCAGGTTCTTGACTGCAAGCAGCTTGGGCACATAGTGCCGGGTTTCGTTGGGCAGTGTCAGGCTGGCATAGTCGGTTGGCAGTCCCTGGTCGACGTTTTTCTGGATGGCGCGCGCAACACAGCCTTCGCCGCAGTTATAGGCGGCCAGTGCCAGTTGCCAGTCACCAAAATCGAGATAGAGCTTGCCCAGATAATCGAGCGCGGCATGGGTGGCTGCGGTGAAATCACGGCGGCCGTCGTACCACGTGTCCTGCTTGAGGCCGTAGTGACGTCCGGTGGACGGAATGAATTGCCAGATGCCGGAAGCATCGGAAGGGGACAGCGCGGTGGGATTGAACGCACTTTCGATCATCGGCAGCAATGCGACTTCCATCGGCATTGCGCGGCGGTCCACTTCCTGCACGATATGGAACAGATAGCGGCGTGAGCGCTCGACCATGCGGCGCACGTAATCCGGGCGTGATCCGTACCAGGATTCGTGGGTGGCAACGAGGGGGTTCAGGGAAGCGGCAGGGTCGATCTTGAAACCGCTGCGAATACGTTGCCAGACGTCTTCCTGGCTTAATTCGGCTGACTGCCCGTCATCAATCTTGCCGCTGGCACTGTCGCCATGCCATTCAAGTGTCTGCACGAGGGCAAGTGAATCCGCTGCTTGTACCGGCAAACAGAATGCCAAGGGTAGAAGTGCCAGGCCAAGCCGGTTGATTTTTGCTGCTTTGACTGCGGGCAAGTCAGTCTCCCTTGCTCAATAAGCCTTCATCGTAAGGGCCGGGCCGGGTTCGGTCAACCGTCCCAGGCGTCCTTGGCCGCGCGGATCGCGCCGAATACATCGGCTGGACTGGGGTTGGGGCGATTCAGATAACGGGTGGCAAAGGCAATCATGTCCGGTGCGTGAAAACGCAGAAACGGATTGGTGGCTTTCTCCCGTGCCAGGGTTGAGGGCAGGGTGGGCTGATTGTTAGAACGGGCTGTCCGGTCGTTTCGTTCACGCTCAAGCAAGGCCTGATTCGAGCCGTCTATGGTTTTGGCAAAGTCAATATTGCTCAAGGTGTATTCATGTGCGCAACAGACTCGGGTAGCATCGGGCAGAGCCATGATGGCATCGAGGCTCGCAGCCATCATGGCAGGCGTGCCTTCGAACAATTTTCCGCAACCGCAGCCGAACACGGCATCACCGCAAAACAGGGAACCATGGCCGACATAGCTGATATGGTCGAGCGTGTGGCCGGGCGTGGCAAGAATACTAAAATGCAGCTCGGGGGCTGTCAGGTTCAAGATTTCACCACCCCTCAGGATATGGGTTGTAGCGGGAATGCTCGGATTGTCCGGCGCGTAGATGGCACAGTGATAGCGTTGACGCAGGGTAGTGTTGCCACCCGTATGATCACGGTGGTGATGGGTGATGAGCACGGCAGTCAGGGCGAGTTGATGCGTGTCGAGATAGGCAATGAGCGGCGCCGGGTCGCCCGGATCGACCGCGATGGCATGCTGGTCATCGTACAGGACCCAGATGTAATTGTCTTCGAACGCAGGCAGAGGTTTGAGTGTCAACATGGCGGGACAGTCAGACGGGAGAAATGACTATGTTATCCAAGCTCGACGCAGGATGGTTCGAAACGCCGCTGGGACAGCATTTGCTGTTCCGTGAACTGCGATACTTTGACCACGCGGTGTCGGATGTGTTCGGCTACAATGCAGTCCAGATCGGATTGCCGCGGATTGATTTTTGGCGCAACAGGCGCATCCCGCTGCGGGTGACGTGTGCAGTGGAAGCGCCGGCACAGGTGCGGTCCGAT
>JANJUT010000056.1 GCA_024710445.1 Thiobacillus sp. | reverse complement strand
CATCGAGATCACGCAGTTGTCCTCGACGATCACGCCCTCGACGACCTCGGAGCGCGCGCCGACGAAGCAGTTGTCGCCGATGATGGTGGGGTTGGCCTGGATCGGCTCGAGCACGCCGCCGATGCCGACGCCGCCGGAGAGGTGAACGTTCTTGCCGATCTGCGCGCAGGAACCGACCGTCGCCCAGGTGTCGACCATCGTGCCTTCGCCGACGTAGGCGCCGATGTTCACGTAGCTCGGCATCAGCACCACGTTCTTGGCGATGTAGGAACCCTTGCGCACGGCGGCCGGCGGCACCACGCGGAAGCCGCCTTCGCGGAAGTCCCTGGAGTTGAAATCGGCGAACTTGCTCGGCACCTTGTCATAGTAGTTGGTGTAGCCGCCCTTGATGAAGGCGTTGTCTTCCAGGCGGAACGACAGCAGCACGGCTTTCTTCAGCCACTGGTGGGTGGTCCAGTTCTGGCCGTCGGTACGCTCGGCCACGCGCAGCTCGCCCATGTCGAGCAGGTCGATTACGGCCATGACCGCATCCTTGACCTGCGGTTCGACATTGCGCGGGGTGATCTCTGCGCGGCGTTCAAAGGCGTCTTCGATGGTTTTTTGCAGATCGTGCATGGCGTTTTCCTTGTTTGAAATGGATTGAATTGAAAAGTGAATTAGCGAAATGTCAGGCAGCTTCGCCGACAAAGCGGGCCATGCGTTTGGCAGCCTCGATGCAGGCGTCCAGGCTGTCGACCAGCGCGATGCGGACGAAGCCCTTGCCGGGATTGACGTTGGCGGCATCGCGCGCGAGATAGCTGCCGGGCAGCACGGTCACATGCTGGGTGCGGTACAGCTCACGCGCAAAGGCGGCATCGTCGCCACCCGGCACGCGCGCCCACAGGTAAAAGGCGGCATCGGGTGCGTCGAAAGCCAGCACGTCCTTGAGCAGCGGCATGACGGCGGCAAATTTCTCGGCGTACAGGCGGCGGTTCTCGATCACGTGCGCTTCGTCGTTCCACGCGGCGGTGCTGGCGACTTGCACCATCGGGCTCATCGCGCTGCCGTGATAAGTGCGGTACAGCAGGAATTGCCTGATCAGCGCCGCGTCGCCCGCCACCATGCCGGAGCGCATGCCCGGCACGTTGGAGCGCTTGGACAGCGAATTGAACACGATCAGGTTGTCGAGGCCACGGCCGAGTTGCTGCGCAGCGGTGAGTGCGCCAAGCGGCGGATTGGCCTCGTCAAAGTAGATTTCCGAATAGCATTCGTCGGCGGCGATCACAAAGCCGTGCTGGTCGGACAGGTCGAACAGCTGCTTCCAGTCGCCGAGTGACATCACCTTGCCGGTGGGGTTGCCGGGCGAGCAGACGTACACCAGATTGACCTGCTCCCACAGGTCTTCCGGCACTTTCGACCAGTCCATGCTGAAGCCGTTGTCCGGCAGGGTGTTGAGAAAGAAGGGCCGGGCGCCGGCGAGCAGGGCCGCACCTTCGTAAATCTGATAAAACGGATTCGGCGAAATGATGACGCGGCGACCATGGCGGCTGGAATCGACGCTGGCCTGGGCAAAGGCAAACAGCGCTTCGCGCGAGCCGTTGACCGGCAGCACTTCGGTCGCGAAGTCGAGCTTGACGCCAAAACGCCGTTCCACCCACCAGGCGATGGATTTGCGCAGCGCATCCGAGCCCTGAGTGATGGGATAATTCGCCAGCCCGCCCAGGCCTTCGACCAGCGCATCCTTGATGAACTGAGGCGTAGGGTGCTTGGGCTCGCCGATCGACAGATTGACTGGTGTGAGGTCGGGATTGGGTGTCACCCCTGCGAACAGTTCGCGCAGCTTTTGAAACGGGTAGGGGTGGAGCTGTTCTAATCGCGGATTCATCAGATTAAAAATGCCGGCTTGTTCAAGCCATGGTTTAACGAAGCCTTACATTATAAAGCCCCATGCCGTCGATTCCCTTGCAGCGCACCTTTGCCGTCAGCAGTCTGGTCTACGCCGCCACCCTGTGGGGGCTGGTCTGGTATCCCTATCGGCTGCTGAACGAAGCGGGCGTGGGCGGCATCGCCTCCAGCTTCATCACCTATGTCGTGCCCTTGCTGCTGCTGGGCTGGCTGCATGGCCGCGCCCTGCGCAACGCGCGCGGGCACTGGCTGTGGCTGGCGGCGCTTGGCCTGGCGGCGGGCTGGACCAATCTGGCCTACGTGCTGGGCGTGCTGGAAGGCGAAGTGGTACGGGTGCTGCTGCTGTTCTATCTGTCGCCGTTGTGGACCGTATTGTTCTCGCGCTTTTTGCTGCACGAAAAGCTCAACCGCGCCGGCTGGGCGGTGATGGCACTGGCCGCGGGCGGCGCGCTGGCGATGCTGTGGCAGCCCGGCGACTGGCCGCTGCCGGCCAACCGGGCCGAATGGCTGGGATTGTCGGCGGGCGTGATGTTCGCGGCCAGCAACGTCATCAGCCGCCATCTGGGCGGCGTAACCGAGGGCGCCAAGGTGGTGTCGGTGTGGGCGGGGGTCGCGATCCTGACCCTGATCGGCCTGGCGCTCAAGCCGGATGAACTCGATTTTGCTGCCAGTGCCGGCGCTACTGTCTGGCTGCTGCTGATCGGCGTCGGTCTCGCCATTGGCAGCATGACCTACGCCGTGCAATACGGCCTGGCGCGCGTGCCGGCCAACCAGGCCATCGTCATCTTTTTGTTCGAACTCGTGGTCGCGGCCGTCGCCGCCTACTTCCTGTCCAACGAACGCATGGGCGTGCAGGAATGGCTCGGCGCCATCATGATCATCACCGCCAGCCTGTTTTCCGGCCACATGGAAAACGATCAAGCCGAGGAGAAAGCCCATGTCTGATGTCGTCGCGCTGCTGCATGCAGGCCTGCTGGTATCCGATCTGCCGCGCGCCAGGGCTTTTTATGAGTCGGTCGTGGGCTTGCAGGTATTTCCAGATCGTCCCGACCTGCCTTACCCCGGCGCGTGGTACGACCTCGGCGGCGGACAGCAACTGCACCTGATGAACCTGCCCAATCCCGATGCCGGCTCGGTCCGCCCCGGGCATGGCGGCCGCGACCATCACATCGCGCTCGGGGTCAGGAGTATCAATGCGCTGAAAGCGCGACTCGATGCAGCAGGGGTCAAATACACCGCCAGCCAGTCAGGCCGGGTCGCGTTATTTTGCCGTGATCCGGACGCAAACACCCTGGAGTTTGTCGAGATCAGCTGAGCGTGGTTGTTTTCGCTTTAGCGGATTTACAACCACGGCCTGCCCTTCACGGGTAGACCGGACCAGGCTTCGCGCCTGAAACTCAGCGAAGCAGCACGACAGCCAATCCGGCCAGTGCAACCACGGCCACCAGCAAGGTGATCCCGGACAACCACAGCATGCGCACCCGGTGGGCTTCAACGAGCTTGATCAATTCGGCATTCTGGTCCGCGAGCACCTTGATCAGTTCGGAAGACTTGACCATCTGTGCGTGCAGGTCGTCCATTTCAGCTTCCAGCCTGAACACACGCGCTTCGAGCGTCGCGTGAGGCGAGGGGTGGGGCGTTGCAGGCTGAGGCGAGGGCGTCTCCTTCGAGACCGCCTTCCACAATTGCTTTGCACCTTCGGCCACCAGCGGCGCCGTGCTGATCACTCCCGCCCAGGGCACCCCCTTCAGCAGGGCAAGCCAACCAATTGCCATTGCCTATCCCTTTCTTGACTTGAGTTGTGCCTCTTCGTCCGGTTTTTCGGACAGCTAATCAAGCCCACTATTGCTCATTCCGGTTTGGCTCATAGCGTTCATATTGCGGCAGTCCGCTGGCGATTTCTTCCCAGTTAGCCTTTGAAGGCGCAAAAATATGTGCGACCGGTCGTTCCACAATATCAGAATCAATCGTCCCGATTCGCACCCGCACCTGCTCCAGGTTTTGGGTTGAGCGACTCATGATCGGGGAACCGCAGATCTTGAAGAAGAATTTCGTCTGCCCCGGAGCCGATTCGTAGCCTGTCAGCGAAGCGGCTCCGGTGAGCACATGAAAGTCGGCGGCTTCGACAATGCCATTCGTGGCGAAGGCGCTGCCTTGAGCCTTGCGGCATTGAGAACAATGGCAGTACACGATATCGCGAATCGGACCGCTGATTTCGAAGCGGACAGACCCGCAAAGACAGCCGCCTGTGTACATAAGAATTCTTTCTGGCTTTGGGGGCTGATTCCATGTATCTGCCCGACTAACTTTGAGTGACTTATCGCAAACCGAGACCGGTTTTATCTGAATTTATTATGGTGTCCGCAACGTGCAGGGGAACGCCTTCACCATAGGACATGAAGCTGCCGATTGATATCGACTTTAGTCGTAAAGAAGTGAGTCGGAGCAGTTATTGGCGATCCAAATCACTTGAGCTCGTACCACACGCCGCGCCCGCGGCCCTGTTGATTCAGGTGCCCGCGTTCAACCAGATTCCGGAAATGCTGCTTCAGCGTGTTGCGGCTGACGCCCGTCAACTTGATGGCATCGCCGATGGTGACGCGCCCGTGCTCACGGGCGAATTCGACGATCTGCAGTGACAGATCGGGCAGCGCGGCCAGTACGATCTTTTCGCGTTCGACCTTTTTCTCCAGACGCCGAACCTGCTCGGCCAATGATCGCAAGAAGAACACCAGCCACGGCTGCCAGTTTGGGGCTTCCGTGCGGATCGTGCCTTGCGTCTGGCGCAGTGCCAGGTAGTAGGCTTCCTTGTTCAGCTCGATCACGCTTTCAAGCGAGCTGTATGGCACATGGGCATAACCGGCCTGGATCAGCAGCAGGGTCGTCAGCACCCGGCTCAACCGTCCGTTGCCATCCTGAAACGGATGGATTTCCAGAAACACGACCACGAAGATGGCGATGATCAACAGGGGGTGCAGTTGTCCCTTCTCCATCTCGGCGTTTACCCAGGACACCAATTCGGCCATCAGTTGCGGCGTATCGAACGGTGTGGCTGTTTCGAAGACGATGCCGATCCGGGTCCCGTTTTCATCGAACGCGGCGACGCTGTTCGAGTGGGTCTTGTACTGCCCTCGATGGCGCGTGTCCTTTTCACTGTGGTGCAGCAGAGTCTGGTGCAGTTGCTTGATGTGGTTCTCGTTGAATGGGATGTCCTGCCAGGAGTTGAACACCAGGTCCATCAGTTCAGCGTAACCGGCGACTTCCTGCTCGTCGCGGGTACCGAAGGACTTGATGGCCAGGTTGGAGAGCAAACGCTCCACCTCGCGGTCGGTGAGCTTGCTGCCCTCGATGCGGGTGGATGAGCCGATGCTCTCGATGGTTGCAACCCGCCGCAACGCCGAAAGGCGCTCAGGCGCAAGCGTTCCCAAGGCGCGCCATGCGCCTTTGAACTCGTCGATCCTGGCAATCAGGCTCAGAATTTCGGGTGTGATTTGGAGGGTGTCTGAACGTAGCATGCAACCAATACTACACCCATTAACACCCATTTAAAGGAAATAAAGCCCAAGAGTGGGTGTGAATGGGTGCGTTTTTGAATTGCCCTGAAACGAGTGAATCGACGATCGTTGCAATGGCAAGACCGACACGGGATTCAGGCCCATTTGGGCCATCTGAATCTGCCGCGTCTATTCGACAGCGCTACCAATAGATGACTGCCCGGGTTCATAGGCATTCCGGGCCTATGCGAAGCCGTGTTTACTCAAACAGGGGCAGACCATCACGCGCCAGCAGAGCCGCCCCATAGGCGGCTTCGGTATGCGCGGCACGGCTCACCGGCACGCCAAGCAGGCGCTGGCGGATGCGTGTCCAGGCCGGGTTTTTCGCGCCGCCGCCGGCGGTTTCGACCCGGCGCAGCGGCGTGGCGCCGAGTCCGGCCAGCAGGCCATAACCCTGTGCTTCGATGCGGCCGAGGCTTTCCAGCAAGCCGTGCAGGAATTCGGCATCGTCGGCCGGACGCGGTGACAGGCGCGGTGCACGCTGCGGATCGTTGACCGGGAAGCGTTCGCCGGTTTTCGGCAGCGGCCAGTAATCGAGCGGGCTGGCGATGGCCGGGTCGATGGTTTCGCTGAGTGCGGCCAGAGTGTGGTCGTCGAAAAACTGCCGCAGCACGGCGCCGCCGCAATTGGATGCGCCGCCGGCCAGCCAGCGGCTGCCGAACCAGTGCGAATACACGCCGTGTTCGGTCGATTCCACCCGGGTGTCGGACAGCAGTTTCAGCACCAGGGTGCTGCCAAGTGAGGTGACGGCGTCACCGCTCTGGCTGACGCCGGCCGCCAGGAAGGCAGCGATGGAATCGGTGGTGCCGGCGCGCACCTGGCATCCGGGATTCACGCCGAGATAACGGGCACGCGGACGCGACAGGGCAGCCAGCTGGGCGCCGGGCGCAACCGGGATCGGCAGGTAATCGACATCGGCCAGGTATTCGACCCAGTCCGGCCATGCCAGGGTATCGAGGTCGAGCCCCATTTTCAGGGCGTTGTGATAATCGCTAAACCCGACCCGGCCGGTCAGCAGTCCGGACAGCCAGTCGGCCTGGTTGAGATACAGCCGCGCGCCGGTGAGGCCGAGCCGTTTTTTCAGCCACAGCACCTTGGCCAGCCCGGAGGTGGCCGCTGCGGCGGGATGGCCGGGTGTCGCAGTCCGGGCGATCAGTTGTGCTTCTTCGACCGCGCGGGCATCGTCGTACAGCAGCGGCGGATGGCGCGGCGTGAGTTCTTCGTCGCAGGCAAGCACAGTGCCCGAGGTGCCGTCGAGTGCCATGCCCGACAGCTGCGAGCGAATCGCGGTGGGCAGCGAGGCCACCAGATCCCACAGCGCCTCGCGCCAGATGCCGGCACGCTCGTAGTCCTGCAGGGTGCCGAAGTCGCGCGTGTCCTCGGCGATGACCGTACCTTCGGCATCGATGACGCAACTGCGCGCGCCCGATGTGCCGAAGTCGATCCCAAGAAAATACAATGGATTATCCGCGTGTATTGGATTGATGCTCGAACTGTGTCAGGTCGACGCGCGGGGCCGGTTGCCAGCCTTCCTTGCGGTGTTCGGCCACCACGTTGGTGAAGATGCCGCCGCGCACATAGAACTTGGCGGTGAGCCGCATGAAGCGCGGTTTCGTCACTTTGACTAAATCATCAAGTATCCGGTTGGTAACATCTTCATGGAAGTGTCCTTCCTCGCGGAAGCTCCACATGTAGAGCTTCAGGCTCTTGAGCTCGACGCAGGTCTGGTCGGGAATGTAGTCAAGGATCAGCGTGGCAAAATCCGGCTGCCCGGTCTTGGGGCAAAGGCATGTAAATTCAGGCACTTCCATGTGAATATGAAAGTCACGTCCAACTTTGGGGTTGGGAAAGGTTTCAAGGGTTTTCGAGGGCGTGGAGGACATAAAAGGCTCGGTGTAGAATGGCGGCACAAAAACGACCCCGAAGGGCGTTTGGGGACATCATTATAAAAGCTTAAGGCCTCTTCGTTTTGCGTCTAACCCATATCAAACTTGCCGGTTTCAAGAGTTTCGTCGACCCCACCGTGATTCCCGTCCCTGCGCAGCTGACTGGCGTGGTGGGTCCGAACGGCTGCGGCAAATCCAACGTCATCGATGCGGTGCGCTGGGTGCTCGGCGAATCCTCGGCCAAGCACCTGCGCGGCGAATCGATGCAGGACGTGATCTTCAATGGCTCCGGCACGCGCAAGCCCGCCTCGCGCGCCTCGGTGGAACTGGCGTTC
>JANJUT010000049.1 GCA_024710445.1 Thiobacillus sp. | reverse complement strand
TTGAGCCGGCCATCGGACTCGAACAGGGTTTCCGGCCGATAGCTGAGCATCCATTGTTCAAGCAACTGCACGTGCTCCGGCTTGCTCATGTCGCTGAATGGCACCTGGTGCGAACGCCAATAGCCTTCAGTTTTCTTGCCGTCCACTTCTTTGGGACCGGTCCAACCCTTGGGTGAACGCAGCACGATCATCGGCCAGAGCGGGCGACTGGTGTCGCTGCCATCCCGCGCCTTGCGCTGGATGTCGTGTATATCGGCGATTGCCCAGTCGACCGTGGCCGCCATCAGCTGGTGCATGGCCTCGGGTTCATCGCCTTCCACGAAATAAGGCCGGTAGCCATAGCCCGCCAACAGGCTTTCCAGCTCGGCACGGGGAATGCGGGCCAGCACGGTCGGATTGGCGATCTTGTAGCCGTTGAGATGCAGGATTGGCAATACCGCGCCATCGCGACGCGGATCGAGAAACTTGTTGGAATGCCAGGAGGTCGCCAGCGGGCCGGTTTCCGCCTCGCCGTCACCGACCACACAACACGCAATGAGGTCGGGGTTGTCGAAAACCGCACCATAAGCATGCAGCAGCACATAGCCCAGTTCGCCACCCTCGTGTATGGAACCAGGCGTCTCCGGTGCGACATGGCTGGGTATCCCGCCGGGAAAGGAGAACTGCCGGAACAGCCGCCGCATCCCCTCCTCGTCCTGCGAGATATCGGGATAGACCTCGCTATAGATGCCTTCGAGATAGGTGTTGGCCACCAGACCCGGCCCGCCATGACCGGGACCGGTGACATAGATCATGTTGAGCTCAAGCCGCTTGATCACCCGGTTCATATGCACGTAGATGAAATTCAGGCCAGGTGTGGTGCCCCAGTGTCCCAGCAGGCGCGGCTTGATATGCGCCCGTGTCAGCGGCTGTTTGAGCAGCGGGTTGTCCAGCAGGTAGATCTGTCCGACCGAGAGGTAATTGGCTGCGCGCCAATAGGCGTCCATCCGGTCGAGTTCATCTGGCTTCAGTATGGCAACGGGCAAACTCATGCTGTGTCCTCGTTATCAGTGCATCACGTCTGATAATAGAACACCCGTTTCAACACCCTGGCTTGCTAGCTGGCCACGGCCCTTCTCACTTGTCCCAGCGCGCCGCCGCCGTGTCGTCACTGCTGCGTGCATCGACCCAGCGTTCGCCCTTCGGCGTTTCTTCCTTTTTCCAGAACGGGGCGCGGGTTTTCAGCGCATCCATGATGAATTCACAGGCGGCGAAGGCTTCGCCGCGGTGGCTGCTGGCCACCGCCACCAGCACGATGGGATCGCCCGGCAGCAGCCGGCCCACCCGGTGGATCACGGTCACGTCGAGCAGCGCCCAGCGCGTGTTGGCTTCGTCAACCAGCGCGGCCAGCGCCTTCTCGGTCATGCCGGGATAGTGTTCCAGCGTCATCGCCTGCACGCCGCTGCCTTCGTTCATGTCGCGCGCCAGACCGACAAAACTGGCGATGGCACCGATGTCGGTACGACCCTGGCGCATCGCATCCACTTCGGCGCCGAGGTCGAAGGCCTCGGTCTGGACCACAATCTTCCTCGAACCCGCCGTCACCGCATCAGCCCCCGGTCACCGGCGGGAAAATCGCGACTTCGGCATTGTCCGGCAACACCGCATCGAGCGTGACGATGTCCTGATTGACCGCCACCCGGAACGTGCGGCCTGCCGCCAGTTCTTCCGCCCAGATGCCACCGCGCGCCCGCAACTGCTCGACCAGATCGGCCGCGGTGGTGCCGGCCAGTTCCAGGTGTTCGTCTGCCATGCCGAAACGTTCACGCAGGCGGGCGAAATACAGCATGTGTGCTTTCATTTCAGCAACTCCGAAAAAGGAATGAACCGCACCCGGTCGCCCGGCTGCACCGTCTCGCCGATCGCGATATCCGCCAGGCCATCGGCCCAGGCACATGAGGTCAACACGCCCGAACTCTGATTGGGAAACAGCGCCAGCTTGCCGTTCGGTTGCAGACGGGCACGCAGGAATTCACGGCGGGTACCCGGCCGGGGCCAGGCAAAATCCGCCTGCACGGCAAACGCGCGATACAGCACATCGGCCACGCCCATGCGCTTGAGCAGGAACGGCCGCACGAACAGGCAGAAGGTGACGAAGGCCGACACCGGATTGCCGGGCAGGCCGATAAAGTCGGCTTTGTCGACCTGCCCGTAAACCACCGGCTTGCCGGGCTTCATCGCCACTTTCCACATCTCGATCCGGCCCAGTTTTTCCACCGCCGACTTCACGTAGTCCGCCTCGCCCACCGACACCCCACCGCTGGTGATGACAACATCGGCAATACTGGCTGCGCCGGCCAGTGCCGTTTCGGTCGCTTCCAGCGTGTCGGGCACGATGCCGAGATCAACCAGTTCACAGCCCAGGTCGTGGATCAAGCCGGCCAGCGTGTAGCGATTGGAGTTGTAGATCTGGCCGGGCGCCAGCGGCGAACCCGGCGCAACCAGTTCGTCACCAGTGAAAAAGCAGGCCACCTTGAGGCGCTTGAACACCGGCAACTCGGCCAGGCCGACTGATGCAGCCAGCCCCATTTCAGCTGCAGTAAAGCGCGTGCCCGCAGCGAGGATTTGTGCCCCGGCCTTGATGTCTTCACCGGCACGGCGAATGTTTTCGCCCGGTCGCGGCACTTTATTGATCCACACCGCTTCGCCCTCGGCCATGCAGTCTTCCTGCATCAGCACCGCGTCGGCACCCGCTGGCACCGGCGCTCCGGTGAAAATGCGTGCCGCCGTTCCGGCAGCGAGCGGCTGGCCTACGGCGCCCGCCAGAATACGCTGCGACACCGGCAGCCTGACGCCCACGCAGGGTACATCAGCCAGCCTCACGGCATAGCCATCCATCGCGCTGTTGTCGAGCGGCGGCACCGTAATCGAGGAAATTTGCGGCGCGGCGAGCACGCGCCCGTGTGCCGCGGTAAGGGCAACGGTTTCGGTTCCGGTTGCGCCGCGCGCGCGGCCAAGCAGGTTTTCAAGCAGTTGGGTAGCTGAGAGCATGGTTCAGAATAAAGTCAGTAATGAGTGGAAT
>JANJUT010000030.1 GCA_024710445.1 Thiobacillus sp. | reverse complement strand
CTTGCCAGTGGGCAGGCTCTACCGCATTCCGGGCAGCATGCCCTTCATGCCACGCATCATCTTGGACAGGCCGCCCTTGCCCATCATTTTCATCATCTTTTGCGCCTGTTCAAACTGTTTCAGCAATTTGTTGACTTCCTGGACCTGCACGCCCGCGCCGGCCGCAATACGGCGCTTGCGCGAGGCTTTGAGGATTTCAGGCTTGCGGCGCTCAAGCGGGGTCATGCTGTTGATGATGCCCTCCACCCGGTTGATGTCCTTTTCGCCAGCATCGGCGGGCATCGGCATTTGTCCGGCGCCGGGGAGCTTGTCCATCAGTGCGGACAGGCCGCCCATTTTGCGCATTTGCTGGATTTGCGCCTTGAAGTCTTCAAGATCGAAGTCCTTGCCCTTTTTGACCTTGTCAGCGAGCTTTTTGGCCTCGGCCATATCGACCGAGCCTTGCGCCTGTTCGATCAGCGAGAGCACGTCGCCCATGCCGAGGATACGCTGTGCCATGCGCTCGGGATGGAAGGCTTCCAGGCCAGTGGGCTTTTCGCCGACACCGATGAACTTGAGCGGTTTGCCGGTGATGTGGCGCACCGACAACGCGGCACCACCCCGTGAATCGCCATCGAGCTTGGTGAGCACGATGCCGGTGAGCGGTAAGGCTTCGTTAAAGGCCTTGGCGACGTTGATGGCGTCCTGACCCTGCATGGCGTCCACTACAAACAGGGTTTCGACCGGCTTGACGGCGGCGTGCAGAGCCTTGATTTCGGCCATCATGGCTTCGTCGATCGCCAGCCGGCCAGCGGTATCGACGATCAGCACGTCGTAAAACTGCTTGCGCGCGTGATCCTGCGCGGCCTGAGCGATTTTCAGGGGGTCACGCTCGTCGCCAGCTTCAAAAAAGCTGACGTCGAGTTGTTTGCCCAGTAAGCGCAGTTGCTCGATGGCGGCGGGGCGGTAGACGTCGGCGGAGGTGAGCAGCACTTTTTTCTTGCGGTTTTTAAGCAGCAGTGCGAGCTTGCCGCTGGTGGTGGTTTTACCCGAGCCCTGCAGGCCGGCCATCAGGATCACGGCGGGCGGCGTGGCGGCCAGATTCAGTTCGGCATTTGCACCGCCCATCAGGCGGGTGAGTTCCTCGTGAACGATGCCGATCAGTGCCTGGCCCGGCGACAGGCTGGTGAGCACTTCCTGGCCCAGTGCGCGTGTTTTGACCGACTCGATGAAATCCTTGACGACCGGCAGCGCAACGTCGGCTTCGAGCAGCGCCAAACGGACCTGACGCAGCGTGTCCTGCACGTTGGCTTCGGTAATGCGCGCTTGTCCACGCAGAGATTTGACGACGCCGGCGAGGCGCCCACTGAGATTTTCTAACATGGCTTCCTTGTTGCCGTAATGGACGGCATGGATAATGGGGCTGGCTGAATCAACTATTCATTTTAACGAATGTCCCTGCTATTGCTGGTTACTTTATGTGTGAGCGCGCTATATGGCTGGGTGGCCTGGCGCCTGCAGCGTCCGTTACCGGGCCTGTCCGTGCGCATTATGTTGCCGCTCGCCCTGCTTGCGCATGGCGCGCTGATATATCTGTCGATACTGGGGCAGGGCGACATCCGGCTGGGGTTCGGTAATTCACTGTCGACCATTTTATGGCTGACCGCACTGACTTACTGGCTGTCCAGCTACGGGGTGCCGCTGGCGCGTATCCAGTCATGGGTGAGTGCGCTGGCAGCAGTGTCTGTGCTCGGTATGGCGTTTTTTACAGAGAAACATGCCATTCCCAACTCTCAGGCACTGGCTTTGCGCACGCATCTGGTAGTCGCCTTTCTTGCCTATGGTTTGCTGGCGGTGGCTGCCTTGCATGCGGTATTGATGACCATGCTGGAAAAACAACTGCATCGTGGCGCGCTCTTGCAGGGCGGGGCCCCCCCGCTGCTGACGCTGGAAGCGCTGTTGTTCAAGACCATAGGCGTCGGGTTTGCGTTGCTGACGCTGGCGGTATTTAGTGGGGTGTTCTTCACCGAAGAGATTTTTGGTACAGCCTTGAAGCTGTCGCACAAGACGGTGTTTGCTCTCCTGTCCTGGCTTGTTTTCGGTGGACTTTTGCTGGGCCGGCATTTTCGGGGCTGGCGCGGACGGACTGCACTGGTCTGGACGATTACCGGGTTCACACTGCTGCTGCTGGCTTATCTGGGCACCCAGTTTGTTCTGGAAGTGTTGCTTGGACGCTGAAGTGCGCTTTTGCCCGTTGCCGCGACTGGGCCCATTTCTTCAGGAATAACGTTTGGAAAACCTGTCCATCGGTACCTTGTTTGGCCTGCTCGCAGGCCTGCTGTTTTTGTCGGCCTGCTTCTCGGCATCCGAGACCGCCATGATGGCGATCAACCGCTATCGCTTGCGTCATGCTGCAGAGTCTGGCCATCGCGGGGCGATGTTGACCCTGTCGCTGCTGAACCAGACTGACAAGCTGCTCGGCGTGATCCTGCTCGGCAACAACCTGGTGAATATCGCAGCGGCAACGCTGGCGACCATCATTTCCATCCGCTTGTTCGGTGATTCCGATCTTGCCTTGTCGGTGGCCACCTTGCTGCTGACTTTTCTGATCCTGGTGTTCAGTGAAGTCACGCCCAAGGTGCTGGGTGCCTCGTATCCCGAGCGAGTGGCCTATCCAGCCGGCTATGTGCTGATGCCGATGCTCAAGCTGACATATCCGATTGTCTGGTTCGTCAATCTGTTTGTTCAGGGAATCCTGTGGGTGCTGCGAATCAAGCCACCCGAGCCGGGTCATGGCAGTCGACTTGGATTGCAGGAACTGAGAACGATCGTGCTGGAATCGTCGGGGATGCTGCCACGCGAACATCACCGGATTCTGGTGAATTTGCTGGAGCTGGAGGATATCACTGTCGATGATGTGATGACGCCACGTAACCAGATCGAGGCGATTGATATCGAGGATGATCCCGAGCGCCTGCGCCAGCAGATTTCCACCAGCCACCATACCCGGCTGGTGGTGCATGCCGGTTCATCCGATAACCTGCTGGGCGTATTGCACGTGCGGCGGGTACTGCATGCATTGACCGGCGAGGAACTGGATCCCGAGACCTTGAAGGAGAATCTGGAAGAATCTTACTTCGTTCCGGCGGGGACGCCTTTGTTTACCCAGTTGCGTAATTTTCAGAGCGGCCGCCGGCGTCTGGCACTGGTGGTTGATGAATACGGTGAGCTGCAGGGACTGGTGACGCTGGAAGACCTTCTGGAGGAAATGGTGGGTGAATTCACCACGCAGGCGCCGTCGGATGCGGGTTATTTAAGGCGCGACGAAGATGGCAGCTGGCTGGCCGAAGGCACGGTGCTGCTCCGTCACCTGAATCGGAAGCTGGGCCTGTCGTTGCCGTTGGACGGCCCGAAAACCCTGAATGGTCTGCTTCTGGAGCAGTTTGAGGATATTCCCGAAGTCGGGGTCAGCCTCAAACTGGGGGATGTCCCGGTAGAAATCGTGCAAACGCAGGACCGTGCAGTGAAGATGGCGCGCATCTATCTGCCCGCCCCGGATGAAGCTTCATCCGAAAACGCCTCAATTTAGACGAAAAATCGCCGTTAAGGCCTGTGATTCCCCATCCGGCGTCTTGTCGGCACAACGATGCGGGCGATAATCTGATGCTGAACTTGTCTGGAACCGAGTAATGGCTGCTGTGACAAACGAAATCAATTTAACAGGACTGGCGCGTGCCATGGTTAACAATGGCTGGCTTTCCGAGGATGAAGCCGGAAGCATCTGGAAGCGCGCCGGTCAGTCGGGTGATTCATTCGTAAGCGAACTCATCAAGGGCAAGCGTTTCAAGGCGGGCCAGATCGCCGAGTTTGCAGCCACCTCCTTCGGATTTCCCTATCTGGACCTGAATGCCATGGATGTGGACAGCCTGCCGCAAGGGCTGCTCGACACCAAACTGGTGCAAAAGCGGCGCGTGGTCGCGCTCTACCAGCGTGGCAACAAGTTGTATGTGGCAACCTCCGACCCCACCCATATGCAGGCGCTGGATGAGGTGAAATTCCAGACCGGGCAGGCAATCGAACCGGTCGTGGTGGATGACGACAAGCTTGGCAAGCTGATCGACAAGGCCGGTGAGGCAGATAACAACACGATGGCCGTGTTGAATGCAGAAGACCTCAATCTCGATTTTGCCGATGAGGAAAGCACGGCAGCGCAGCAGGACACGGGTGGCATCGAAATTGACGATGCGCCGGTGGTGCGTTACCTGCAGAAGATCATGCTGGACGCGATCAATCAGGGCGCATCGGATATCCACCTCGAGCCCTATGAAAAGTATTACCGTATTCGTTATCGCCGTGACGGTATTCTGGCCGAAGTCGCACAACCGCCGATGGCGATCAAGGACAAGGTCGCCTCGCGCATCAAGGTGCTGTCGCGGCTGGACATTTCGGAAAAACGCGTGCCACAGGACGGCCGCATGAAGATGGTGCTGTCGAAAAACCGCGCCATCGATTTTCGGGTCAGCACACTGCCTACTCTGTATGGCGAAAAAATCGTCATGCGTATTCTCGACCCCACCAGTGCACAGCTGGGGATTGAGGCCCTGGGTTACGAGCCGTTCCAGAAAGAACTGCTGTTGAACGCGGTGCAGCGCCCTTACGGCATGGTGCTGGTGACGGGTCCGACCGGTTCCGGTAAAACCGTGTCGCTCTATACCTGCCTGAACATTCTCAACAAGCCGGACGTCAACATTTCCACGGCAGAAGACCCGGCGGAAATCCAGTTGCCTGGCATCAACCAGGTCAACGTCAACGACAAGGCGGGCCTGACCTTCTCTGCGGCGCTGAAGTCCTTTCTGCGGCAGGATCCCGACGTCATCATGGTTGGTGAGATTCGTGACCTGGAAACCGCCGACATCGCCATCAAGGCCGCGCAAACCGGCCACATGGTGATGTCCACGCTGC
>JANJUT010000016.1 GCA_024710445.1 Thiobacillus sp. | reverse complement strand
GCGAAGGCCTGACGCCGGACGCTGCGGTGCGTTTCCTCAATCGTTATTTCTCGATGATGTCCGAAGTGGTCCGTGGCCAGCAGGGCATCGTCGACAAGTACATCGGCGACTCGGTCATGGCCTTCTGGGGCCCGCCCTTCACCGACCCCACCGACCACGCCCTCCTGTGCTGCATCGCCGCGCTGGAACAGATGGCGCGCATGGACGATTTCCGCGCCGCGCTGCCCGAACTGTTCGGCGTCCGTTCCGGCCTGCCCGAAGTCAACGTGCGCATGGGCATCGCCAGCGGCGACGTCACCGTCGGCAACATCGGCTCCGAAACCTCGCGCGGCTACACGGTCATCGGCGACACCGTGAACCTCGCCTCAAGACTGGAGCAGGCCAACAAGTTCTACGGCACGCGCATCCTGGTTAGCGAGGGCACGCGCAACCTGGCGGGCGATACCCTGGCCTTCCGCGAAATCGACAGCCTGCGTGTCTCCGGCAAGCAGGAGCCGGTCAGGGTGTACGAATTGATGGATTACGCAGACAAGCAGAGCGAAGCAGGCCAGAAACTGGCCGAGGCTTACGAGGCGGCACTGGCGCTGTATCGCAAGCAGGACTGGGACGGGGCCGAAGCGGCATTCAAGGAGTGTCTGGAAGGTGTTCCGGCAGATCGACCCAGTCAGGTCATGCTGGAGCGGATTGTGGCGTTCCGGCAGGCGCCGCCGGAGACGGGGTGGGATGGGGTTTGGGTGGCGATGAGTAAGTAGGTGGCTAACGATTCCCCACCTAATTTATATAGTCGGCCTATAGTTGGGCAGGTTTTTCCGATAGTTATGGATCAATTTGATGACGCGATCTACAGCCAAAACGTAATCCTGTGCAGCATCAGACGTAGGAACCACTTTGACGTGTGCGACTTTGTTACGTAGGTCACGCAATTCACGAACGAGTCTAGTGGTTTCAAATGGAAGTACGCCTGAACTCATCACAGACTCGTAGACTTTTGTTGTATTGGTCAGCGGATCAGCAATGTCGCCTAATTGGTGTCCAAGGCGAAAGAGTTCCCCGTCTACTTTTGACCACCCCTCAAGGATCATCCCAGCGGGGTCATTTCTTGCGCTAAGAAGACTTTCCACGATTTCCTTCGCCCCTTCTTCGCGTTGCGCCTCCAGTTCTCCGCCTACCGTTGGTTTACTCATTACGCTAACTTCTGCCGCACTGACTCTGATCTCCTTTGCAGCAAGTTCAAATTCCGCTTCCAGGGGGCCGGCCTTGAACTTGCGTATAGCTGGGATCAAATCTAGTAGCTTCCTTCGAAAGACCAGCCCAAGCACTAGTGCTACCAAGGGCCAAGCCAGTGAATCAATCAATTTACTGACAAACGTTAACCAATCCATAAAGCAACTCTTTTCTTTTGGCCGAAATTAAAGGGGCAGCCTCAAGCCGCTTCCGCATGCAGCCTCACCCCAAGCGCGCGAGCAACCTTGAGAACCGTCGCAAAACTCGGATTGCCATTTTCACTCAGCGCCTTGTAGAGGCTTTCGCGGCTGAGCCCCGCATCGCGCGCGACCTGCGACATGCCTTTTGCGCGGGCAATGTCGCCTAGCGCGCGGGCAATGCCCGAGATGTCGTCGGGCGCCTCGACCAGCCAGGCGTTAAGGTAGGCTGCCATTTCTTCAGGCGTGCGAAGCTGCTCGGCCACGTCGTAGGGCACGGTCTTGGTCTTGGCTGTCAGTTTGGTGGAAGCCTTGGGCATGTCGAGTACTCCTACAAATTCGTGGCAAGCGCGATGGCCGCCTTGATGTCCTGCTGCTGCGATGACTTGTCACCACCGGCCAGCAGGACAATCAGTTCACCGTTTCGCTCCGTGTAATACACCCGGTAACCGGGGCCCACTTTGATTTTCAATTCCGACACGCCGTGCGTGAGGTTGCGGTGGTCTCCGGGGTTGCCGTGGACCAGGCGGTCTACTCGCACTTGTATCCGTGCGCGACTGACTCGATCCTTGAGGGCGTTGATCCAGTCCAGGTAGACCTCGGTCATCTGTACGCGCATGACTAGATTGTATCCTGCAGACTACGTTCGTCAACCGTTCTGGACGGGATGTTTCCTGTTATTCGATAAACCCATTATCCCCATGACACGTGCACCCCGGATGTGTGCTGGGCTTGCTGTCGCAGCACACGATCTTGCCGGCGCGGCAGCCGCAGATGCCTTTCTGGTCCTTGCAGCATTCGGTTGTGGCGACCTGGGCGAGGTTCGCGCCCTTGAGGTTGGTCGGACAGGCTTGCGGGGCCGACGTGCCTTGCTGCACGACTGCGGGCGCGTTGGCTGGCGCGGTGGATTCGGCCGCGGCGGGTAGCATGAAGAGTGACTGGGCAAACGCCAGCAGGGCAAACAGGACGATCGGCAAACGGATGTTCATAACGGGCTCCTTGGGGCAATGCAACGCTTTCACTATATCTGATTCAGGAATTGGATTCGGCTGGGTGAGGTGCGTTCCATTGGTTTACGTTTCTTTAAAGACGAGCCCAAGCAGCAGCGCAGCCAATACCAGGATGCCCGCCAGCAGGGTGAAGGCGCTGCCGTAGCCGGCCATGCCGACCATCCAGCCGGTGAGCACGGGGCCAATCGACTGGCCGACGTCCATGACGGTGCGCAGCACACCCATCGACGAGCCGTAGCGGCCGTTGCGGGTGAGGTCGGCCACCAGTGCGGCGGTGGAGGAGGTGACGGTGGCGAAGCCGATGCCGAATGCCAGGCTCAGCACCGACAGGCCGATGAAGCTGTGTGCGTAGGGCAGCAGCACGATACTGACTGCGCCGACCAGCAGGCCGGGGATGATGACCTGCCGGCGCCCCACCCGATCCGACACCCGGCCCATGAGCGGCTTGGCGAACACGATGCTGACGAGCTGCACGCCGAGGATGACGCCGATCTGCCACGCCGGGATGCCGAGCGAGGATGCGTACAGCGCGAGGAAGGCTTCGATGGCGCCGAACACCAGGTACTGCGCCGCCTCGACCCCGCTCACCAGCATGATGCCGCGGTCGCGCAGCACGGCGACGAGGCTGGCCCAGAAGGGCGCCCGTTCTTTTTTCACCGTGGGCGCCGGGGCGTCGTTCCGTAGCAGCAGGCCAGCGCCGAGCGCCAGCACGCCGCTGATGGCGCAGGCGATGTAGACCGCGTTGAAGCTCGCCAGCGAAATCAGGAAACCGCCGAGAAACGGTGCGATCGAACGTCCGACGAGGGTGATCGAGGAATAGGTGGACAGCTTGGCGGCGCGGTCGGCCGTATAGCGTTCGGCAATGGCCGCGCTCGCCACGGTGCCGAAAATGGCGGTGGCGAAGCCGTGAGAGAAGCGCACCGCCATCAATTGCCAGGCGGTGTCGATGAGCAGATACAGAAACGGCGCGCTGGCAAACACGACCAGCGACGCCAGCAACAGGCGTTGCTTGCCGAGATGGTCGGACAGCGCGCCGGCGGGATAGCTGATCAGCACGCCAGGCAGGGTGGACGCCATGACGATCCAGCCGATTTCGGCCGGGCTGGCGTTGAGCGCGTGGGCGAACAGCGGCAGCACCGGCGTTTTAGACAGGGTGGAGCTGAATATCGCCAGCCCGCCGATGAGGGCGATGAGGATGAAGAAGGAGCGCTGGTCAGGTTTCATGTCGCGTTTGATTGGGGGGGCACAGGCGGTTTCCGGATTGTAGGGATAATCAACCCGGTGTGTTTCGATAAGTTATGAGCTTGCGTTCATAATGGATCGTGTGGTCGCCGCTTGCGATCTTTGTTTAAACCCAGGCCCAGCCCATGCCTATAGCCGCCTTATTGCCAGCCGATCTTCGCCTGACCATTGACCCCGCTTCGCTGGGGTTTGTCGATACGTCCGAATTGATTGAAGAACCCCTGCCGTGGATTGGCCAGTCACGCGCCGAAGCCGCTGCACGATTCGGATTGGGTATGGACCAGCCCAACTACAACCTGTTTGTGCTGGGTGAAGTCGGCAGCGGCCGTTCCTCGCTGCTCAGGCAGGCGATGGCGGTGGCTGCAGCGGCGCGGCGCGTGCCGCCCGACCTGTGTTATCTGCACAACTTCGATGCGCCGGAGCGGCCGCTGGCGTTGCGCCTGCCGGCAGGCGAAGGGCGCCTGCTGCGTCAATTGCTGGCGCAAGCGGTGAAAACGCTGCAGGCCGATATTCCGCAATGCCTGGGTGGACAGGAATACAAGGCCGAAAGCGAGCGCATCGAAAAATCCTTCAAGGCCGAGGAAGCCCAAGCTTATGCGGCATTGTCTGCCTTTGCCGAAGCGCGCGGTTTTTCCATGTACCGCGAAGAGGGACGCATGATGTTTACCCTCACCGGCAAAAAGGGCCAGGCGCTGACCGAGGATGAGGTGCTGGCCCTGCCCAAAGCACGCCGACTCGCGATCGAGCAGGCCGACCAGGAATTGCGTGCCGAGATCACCCGCTATTTCGAGCAGATCCAGCCAAAGGAGCGCGCCATGAACGATGCGCTGGCGGTATTGCGCCGCCGCGTGGTGAAGCCCCTGCTGGAGCGTGAATGGCAGACCATACGCGCAGGCCTGAAAAAGCAGATCAAGGACGCATCCAAGCTCAACGCCTATCTTGATGCGGTTGCCCTGGACGTGCTCGACAACCTGGAACTGTTCCATGGCCCCGCGGGAGACGAATCCCGGCAGGAAGCCCTGCAAAACATGCTGAAGCGTTACCGGATCAACCTGGTGGTGGATAACGGCGGACTCACCGGCGCGCCGGTGATCGTCGAGGACAACCCATTGTTTCGCGCGTTGTTCGGCAGCATCGAATACCAGTCCGAAAACGATGTGCTGGTGACCGATTTTTCGTGCATCCGCGCGGGGAGCCTGCTGCAGGCACACGGCGGCTTTCTGATGCTGCATCTGCGCGACGTGCTGGCCGATCCGCTGATGTGGGAAAAGCTGCGGCGCTTTCTGCGCAGCGGCCGGCTGCAGATCGAGGAACCGGGTGTGTCGCTGACGCCGATTGCCACGGTGTCGCTGGTACCGGAGGCGGTCGATGTCGAGGTCAAGATCGTGCTGATCGGATCGCGCGACCAGTATTACGAACTCCAGGAGGCCGCGCCGGAATTCACCCGTCATTTCCGTGCCAAGGTGGATTTTGCAGACAGCTTTCCGGCCAGCGCCGATACCCGTCGTGCCTCGTCTGTTTTTGTCGCCCATGCCTGCCGCCAGTATGGCTTGCCGCATTTTTCCGCGGCGGCGGTGGCGCGCCTGCTGGAGGAGTCACATCGTGAGGCCGACGATCAGTCGCGCGAGAGCGCGATATTCGCCCGCACCGAGGCGCTGGTGATGGAAAGCGCTGCGGTATGCCATGCCCGTGGGCCGGGGCTGGTCGCGGTGGCGGACATCGAGGCGGCGCTGCAGGCGCATCGCGCACGGCATGACTACCCCGAGCAGCGTCTGCGCGAATCGATTTTCGAAGGCGATGTGCTGATCGACCTGCATGGCGAGCGCGTTGGCCAGGTCAATGGCCTCACCCAGATCGACCTGGGTGATCACCGTTTCGGCCTGCCGGTGCGGCTTTCGGCTCGGACCTATGCGGGCGAGGAGGGGCTGCTCAATATCGAGCGCGAGGTGGAACTGTCCGGGCCCATCCACGACAAGGGTGTGTTCATCCTGCAGGGCTATCTGGCGGGGTTGTTCGCCCATCTGGCGCCGCTCTCGCTCAATGCGTCCATCGTCTTCGAGCAGCAATATCACGGCGTCGAGGGGGATTCCGCGTCCTGCGCCGAGTTGTATGCCCTGCTGTCGTCATTGTCGGGCCTGCCGATCCGGCAAGGTATCGCGGTCACCGGTGCGGTCAACCAGCATGGTGAGGTGCTGCCGGTGGGTGGCATCAACGAAAAGATCGAGGGTTTTTTCCGCGTGTGCGAGGCGGCCGGTCTGGACGGTAACCAGGGGGTGTTGATTCCTGCGCGCAACCGGCGCCATCTGATGCTGGATCTGAAGGTGGTAGACGCTGTCGCACAGGGCCGTTTCCACATTCATATCGTGGACAATGTCAGTGAAGGGATCGAGTGGCTGACCGGTGTGCCGGTCGGCGGGTTGAATGCGGCGGGGCATTACCCCCGCGACAGTGTGCTGGGACATGCGCAGGACGCGTTGCTGGCGTTTCGCCGCGCCTGCCAGATGCAGGAACATCCCAAGGCCCCACGCCGGCACTTCCGTTCGAGCGACCGTTCAAGGAGTCGTTGACACGGCAAAGATGCGGCCATGCAGACCGATGCAGGTGGACTATATTGATACGAGTCCAACTGTTTGGAAGGAGTCAGTCATGAATGCACTGCATCGTATGGAACGCTTTCTCGACCAGCACATGATCCCGTTTGAGGTGGTGGCGCATCCGCATAGCCAGACCAGCGCCGAGACGGCGCGCGCGGCCGGGGTGACGCCCGACCGGCTGGCCAAGGGTGTCCTGCTTGAAGGCATGGGGTGCCAGATGGTGGCCATGATCCCCGCCGACAAGGAGGTTCAGCTCGGCAAGCTGGGGCTGGACCAGGGTATTGCGTTCAGCCTCGCCGATGAAGCCAGCGTGAGCAAATTGTTCAGCGAGTGCGACACGGGCGTGGTGCCGGGTTTGCCCAATGCCTGGGGCGTTGAAATGATCTGGGATGATGCCTTGATGGCACAGCCGGATATTTTCCTGGAAGCGGGCGATCACAAGCGGCTGCTGCACATCAAAACCCGTTACTTGCGCGATATATTTGGCGATGCGCCACATTGCCGCTTCAGCGAACCGCGCATGAATCAGGGCTGAAACGGTTCTGCCTTACCTTGCAGTCTTCCGTGCGGAGGACTGCGTGCTTTCCCTGGATGTGCGATTTGAATTAGGCTTGCTCGTCCGATGCGCCTGAAGCGCTGAACAAAAAACTGCCTGACGGGTCACACACGCTGTGAATTCAAAAAATCCTGACGAATCGCCCAACCCGCACCGTCCGCTTGGACGGGGTATGGCGCTGGTTGCCAGCCTGCTGGTGCTGGGCATGTTTTATCTCTATTTCGAAAACAGCCTGCAGGCGCGCAACAATCCGAACCGCCAGTTGCAGATGGCGCCCGGAACCGAACTGGTATTGAAGCGCAGCGGGGATGGCCACTATATTTTCCCCGGCACGATCAATGGCCAGCCCGTTACTTTTTTGCTGGATACCGGGGCGACACTGGTGTCGGTGCCGGCACATCTGGCCGGCAAGCTGGGACTGGAGGCCGGCGCATATCAGCAATCGATTACCGCCAACGGCACCGTTGCAACGCGCGCTACACGGGTGAAATCGTTGTCGTTCGGGCCATTCAACGTGCGCGAGGTTCCCGCCAGCCTTAATCCGGGCATGGGCGGAAATCAGGTGTTGCTGGGGATGAGCGTGTTGAAGCATCTGGAATTTACCCAGCGTGGAGACACCTTGATACTGCGTGCATTGGCACGCACGGGGTAAAAAGCGCTTTGCTATCCCAATTTTCTATGTTATCTATACGCTATCTGTTGGATTCAAGCTTTAAATTGCGGTACCTCTGGTAAGCCTTTTTCCTTGAAATTCGATTGATAGAGCATGTCGCTCAATTTTTTAGATAGATAGGAAACAAGATGGAAACGGGTACTGTTAAGTGGTTTAACGATGCAAAAGGTTTTGGTTTTATTACTCCGGACAACGGCGGTGAAGACCTGTTTGCGCATTTCTCCGCAATCAACTCCAGCGGCTTCAAGTCCCTGCAGGAAAACCAGAAGGTCAGCTTCGAAGTGACCACTGGCCCCAAGGGCAAGCAAGCATCCAACATCCAGGTCGTGTCGTAATTTTTCCGGCCTGATGTGAAAAACCCCGGTTCGCCGGGGTTTTTTTATTGTTGCCGTTCGGATATTGAAGCCCTTTGGGCATGCATGGAGTTCACATGGCGCTCAAAGCCACCATCTACAAAGCCGACTTGCAAATCGCCGACATGGATCGACATTACTACGCCGATCATGCGCTGACCATTGCCCGCCATCCTTCCGAAACCGACGAACGCATGATGGCGCGCGTGCTGGCTTATGCAATGAATGCACAGGATGGCATCGCTTTTACCAAGGGTTTGTTCGATGTCGACGAACCGGAAGTGTGGGTTAAAAGCCTGACCGACGAGATCAAATTATGGATCGACCTGGGCCAGCCTGATGAGGCACGGATCCGTCGTGCCTGCAGCCGGGCCGATCAGGTCGTGGTGCTCTGTTACAGCAGCAGTTGTGATCTGTGGTGGAAATCGATCGCCAATAAATTGACGCGGCTGACCAACCTGACGGTGCTCCAGTTGCCGGTTGAAACGACCCAGGCACTGGCGGCATTGGCCGAGCGCAGTATGCGTCTGCAATTCATGGTGCAGGATGGCGAAATCTGGATCAATACCGACAATGCGAATGTGCCGGTGAAGCTGATTTCCCTCCAGCCTTCAGCGTGAACGTGCTGGCTGATGCCTGAATGGCGTCGCAGCCACGGCCTGTTCTTCGCCGGCGGATTCATTTCCCGGCGGGGCAGTTCCGGATGCAGACCGTTTCGGTCAGGCGTTGCCCGCCGCAGCCGATGAAGCACGTGTCGTAAGCCGTCAGGCAATTACAGTCTGACTGGCAACTGGACTTTTCCAGTTGCGCACGCACGCCCTCCCGCGTCGGCATGACCGGTTCCGGATACGGGGGCGGTAAATAAGGCGCCGG
The DNA here is from genome assembly GCA_024710445.1 of Thiobacillus sp. Taxonomy (GTDB): domain Bacteria; phylum Pseudomonadota; class Gammaproteobacteria; order Burkholderiales; family Thiobacillaceae; genus Thiobacillus. The sequence goes on along the minus strand of JANJUT010000016.1, from coordinate 16,597 downwards.
CCACGGGTACCATCCGTATGGATGGTGGAAGGGATAGCTGTTCAGCCATTCGAAACGCAGTTGCATCTCGTAGTGGCGCAAGGCCGTGGCGTACCGCCTCAGCTCATTTTCATACTGTCTTAGCGCTTCGGCATAACGTGCTTCCTGTTGCGGTTCCAGGTCCTTTACACAGGCCTGGTAACGGGCCTGGCAGTTGGCCTGGCATAAGTTCTTTTGCGCTTCGCATGCCTGCACGCAGTCCCGGCCCGGTGCATCAGAGGGCGGAATGAGGCGTACATGGGTCTGATACTGCGGGGTGGCACAGCCCAGCAGCGTGCCGAGCAAGGCCGCAGCAGCAAAATGGCGTGTCAGGGCGAACGTTCGCATCGCTTAATCCACAAAAAACCATGCCTTAGGTCAGCATAGGCCTTTTGTGGATTATTGCGGGCCGAGAAAACGCGCTTCGAGTTCCTGCAGATTGAGTTCCAGCAAAATCTGCTGCAGGCGAGTGCGTGCATTCTTGCGCGGCGAGGCCGTCCGGGTGGCGATGATGAGCTCGTTTTTCATCGAGTGCTCCCAGCCGACCAGTTCGGTAACGGTAACCTGATAGCCGTGTGACTCCAGTTGCAGGCAGCGCAGCACGTTGGTGAGATGGCTGCCGAATTCGCGGGTGTGGATCGGGTGGCGCCAGATTTCAGACAGCGGGGTTTTGCCGAAGGACTCGTTCTTGTGTTTGCGCAGCACGGCCGCAACCTCGGCCTGGCAGCAGGGCACCAGCACGATATGGCGCGCCTGCTTGGCGAGGGCGAACTGGATGGCATCATCGGTTGCGGTGTTGCAGGCGTGCAGCGCGGTGACGATATCGATGCGCGGGGGCAGGGTGCTGGCGGTGATCGACTCGGCCACGGTTTCGTTCAGAAACGACATGCGTGTAAAGCCGAGCCGGGTTGCCAGTTCGCGTGATTTATTGACCAGTTCGTCGCGGGTTTCGATGCCATGGATATGGGCGCCGGGGCGGTCTTTCAGAAACAGGTCATACAGGATGAATCCCAGATACGACTTGCCGGCGCCGTGGTCGGCCAGCATCAGGGTGTCTTGCTGGCTCAGTACTTCATCCAGCAGCGGCTCGATGAACTGGCATAAATGAAATACCTGCTTGAGCTTGCGGCGGCTGTCCTGGTTGAGCTTGCCATCGCGCGTCAGGATATGCAGTTCCTTCAGCAACTCGATGGACTGACCAGGACGCAATACGTCTGCCAGCGGATCGACAAAGCTGGATTTGGTGGGGGCGGCAGGCTTGGCGCGTTTCATGGCGCGCTCAGCAGGTGCACTTCGCGTTGCGGGAAGGGAATGCTGATGCCGTGTGTACGGAAGGCCTTCAGAATCGCCCGGGTAACGTCGATTGCAGTTTCCCGGGGGTGTTCCAGTATTTGAAAATGCTTGTCCATGATTCGCGAAATGGCTGGGGAATCCGGAAGGGTATCAAACCCACCGGCCGGGCAGAACTGCTTTGTATTGATTCGGCCAGAACGGTTTCCGGGATAATGCTGTCTTGCTGAAAGGGTTTGCTGTGCCAACCGTTAATATTTCCTGCTACAAGTTTGTCACGCTGAGCGATCGTGAGTCGCTTCAGGCCGGCTTGACTTCGCGTTGCGGGGAACTGGGGCTGAAAGGCACCATCCTGCTTGCCCCGGAGGGCATCAATGTCTTCCTGGCAGGCACACGCGAGGCAATCGATGCCATCGTGGCGCATCTGCGGGCCGACGCGCGCCTGGCCGACCTGCAACCCAAGGAAAGTCTCTCCAGTGAGCAGCCATTCAAGCGCATGCGGGTGCGCCTGAAAAAAGAAATCATCACCATGAAACATCCGCTGATCCGTCCGGAAGCGGCGCGCGCACCAGCCGTGGCGGCGACCACGCTGAAAACGTGGCTGGATCGGGGGACCGATGATGAAGGTCGCCCGGTGGTCATGCTCGACACCCGCAACGACTATGAAGTGGCGGCTGGCACCTTCGCCAATGCGGTCGATTACAACATCGGTGTGTTCAGTGAATTTCCGTCCCTGCTGGCTGCACACCGCGACGACTACGCCGGGAAAACCGTGGTGTCATTCTGCACCGGCGGAATCCGCTGCGAGAAAGCCGCCATACACATGAAGGCAGCCGGTATCGAACATGTGTATCAGCTCGAAGGCGGCATTCTCAAATATTTCGAGGAGGTTGGTGGCGCGCACTACAACGGCGATTGCTTTGTGTTCGACAAGCGCGAGGCCGTGAGCACTGATTTGCAGCCGGCATCGGGGCGGGTGCACCGGTGAGGCATTCCGGATAAATACGAATCACTGTGAACGAAATTGCCGCCATCCTGTTTGTTACTGTTGTCGCCGGCAGCTGTATTCCGCTGGGCGGTTACATTGCCAGCTTTGAACATATCCGGGCCAGGTGGCTGGAGCAGGAGCTTCGCCACTTTCTGATCGCGCTCGGCGGCGGCATTCTGCTCGGTGCGGTTGCGGTGGTGCTGGTGCCGGAAGGTGTTGCCAGCATGCAGGGTTCCTTGCTGGCCATCCCCATTCTGCTGCTGGGCGGGCTGTCGTTCTTCCTGATCGAGCGCGCACTCGGCCTGCGTCGCCGCGAAGTGCCGCAGGTGATGGGCATGCTGCTGGATTATGTACCGGAGGCCATTGCGCTCGGCGGTCTGGTGGCGCTGGGATCGCCGGTCGCGCCATTGCTGGCGCTGCTGGTGGGTTTGCAAAACCTGCCCGAGGGTTTCAATGCATTCCGGGAACTGCATGCGCTCAAACGGAGAAGCGCCCGCCGCACCTTGCTCATCATGTGGTCGCTTGTGGCGATCGGGCCGGTGGCTGGCTTGCTGGGTTATTTTTTCCTGTCAGGCCATCCGGCCGTGCTGGGCGCGATCATGTTGTTTGCTTCGGGCGGGATTCTCTATCTGATTTTTCAGGACATCGCGCCGCAGTCCCGGCTGAACAGGCATTGGGCCCCGCCGCTGGGCGCGGTGGCCGGTTTTGGCGTGGCGCTGTTTGGCGACATGCTGATTCGCGCAGCCTGAAGATGCTGCCGGGCGTCGCGTCTGCGGCGCACTCGCTGGCGGAATTGAATCTGGCTAGCTGAAATGTACGAGTACGCCATTCCTGTCAAAGGCCAGATATCTCGACAGGTCCCCCCCGTTTTCCACGGTTTGTATCATCATCTTGAGGGGCAGTTCCGCTTCACTGGAATTCGGCGCGATTCCATTTTTACCGGAAAGCGCGGCGATCAACACGATTTGCCAGTCCTGTTCCATCTTTTCGGATTCAGCCGCCAGATCCGAAAAACTGCCCAGTTCGTCCAGCGTTTTATCAACGACCATGATGGGGCGCAATGCGCCGCCCTTGCCCGCATGAAAGCGGCTCACATCTTCTTTGGTATGTTGTTCCGGCAGGGAGGCCTTCAAGAACACGAACAGCAGACGCTGCGGTTCGGCCTGTTGCCTTGCCGCTGACAACAGGGATTCATAGTCGGTAATATTTATGTGGGCGCTCATTTTGATGGGCTAACGGTGAGTTGGAAATTCCGTGGGGTCATGGGGCCGGGAGTGGCGGCCGTAATGGCCGTTTTTTTTTGCAGCGGTTAATCGGTTGGTCGTGCTTGATTTGGCCACGAGACTACGACTGGCAGGCTGATTATCCCCCAGTTTTTCCGGACCCACTATGAGGCAATGCGGATAGTGAACGGGTTATTGAAAGACCGCAGCTGCGATTGCCGGCCTGATGGCCATTCAATTCAATGCCCGTATCGACTGCATCGGCGGCACGTGGGTGATATGCCGGGTGGTGAGCCAGCCGCTCATCCCGACCAGCAGTGCACCTGCCAGTGGCAGTGCAAGCCATAACCAGGGGTGCAGACGGGCAGGCAGTTCGAACAACCGGTCTGAAATCAGTGCCATGGCAATTTCGGCACAGGCGCTGGCGAGCAGGCCGGCCAGCAGCCCCAGAGCGAGAAATTCGCTCCACAGGCTTTTGGCCAGATAGGCACGCTGGGCGCCGAGCGTTCGCAGCAGGACAGCTTCCTGTTGCCGTGCGTCGAGGCTGGCCAGCAGCGTGGCGATGACGACAGCCATTCCGGCCGCGAGCAAAAATCCCAGCAGCAGTTGAATCGCACCGATGATCTGGGCGAATACAGCTTCGATATTGGCGATGAGTTTGTCGAGTGCGAGTACGGTGACGCCGGGAAAGGTTTTGACAAAGCCGGGCAGCATGCCGGATGCGCCGGGCGGAACGTAGACGCTGGCGATGGCCGCTGCGGGCAGGGCATCGAGCTGCCCGGGCGAGAAGATGACGAAGAAATTGGGCTGCATCGAATCCCACTTCACGCTGCGGATGCTGGTGATGCGCGCGCTGAGTGTCTGGTCGCCGATCTGGAAGCCGAGCGTGTCGCCTACGGCAAGATCGAGCCGCTCGGCCATGCCGGATTCGACCGAGATCTCTGCGGTGCTGCGGCTGCCGTGCCAGTGTCCGGCCAGCACGGTATTGTTGGCGGGCAGGGTGGCAGTCCAGGTGAGGTTGAGTTCGCGTCGCAGCGTGTTGCTGTCGCGCGATTCCGGCGACAGGGTGGATGCGATGGGCTCGCCGTTCCTGGTGGTGAGGCGGCCGCGTACCATGGGGTAGAGTGCCGAGGCTTTAAGTTGATGCTCCGACAGGTAGTCGGCCACGGGCGCCTGCTGGTGCGGCGCGATATTCACCAGAAAATAATTGGGTGCTTCCGGCGGCAGCTGCTGGCGCCAGCCTGCGATGAGGTCGCCGCGCACCAGCGCGAGCAGGGCCACCAGAAACAGCGCCAGGGTGAAGGCGCCAAGCTGCAGCGTGCTGTCGAAGCGGTGGCGCAGCAGTTGGGCGAGGCCGAAGCGCACCGGGCCGTGCGACATTTTCTGAACGCCGCGGCCGCCAAGCAGTGCCAGCCGGGCCAGCAGGAGCAATACCACGACGAGCCCTGCGAGCGCGCCGACGAACACGCCGACCAGTCTGGCGTCGCCTGCATACCAGGCAATCAGCAGCAGCAGCGCCGAGCCGCTGACGGCGGCGCTGATCCAGGAGCCCAGCGGCAGCGGCGGCAGGTCACGCCGCAGCACGCGTAGCGGTGGCACGCGGATCAGGCGCATCAGTGCGGGCAGGCTGGCGCCCGCTAGTGCCAGCAGGCCGCTGACAATGGCGACGCCGACTGGCATCAGACCCAGCGAGGGCAGGCGGGTAACGGCATCGGGCAGGACCAGAATGGCCAGCGCCTGCTGCATCATCGCGCCGACGGCCACGCCGATCAGGCTGCCGATGATTCCCAATGTGAGCAACTGGAACGCATAGAGTGCACGCAGCTGTGGGGTGGTGGCGCCGAAGCAGCGCATCAATGCGGCCTGATCGTAGTGGCGCAGCGCATGACGATGGGCGGCGATGGCGATGGCGGCCACCGACAGCAGCAGGCTGATGAGCGCGGTGAGCTGGATGTAGCGGTCGGCATTGGCGAAGGCGCCGCGCAGGGTTTCGACGCCTTCGTGCGAACCGATCAGGCGCTGGGTGCTGTCGAGCGTGGGTTTGAGTGCGGTGCCAAATGCCGTGAGCTGGTCGGATTCGCCTGCAAACTGGTAAAGATAGGTCACCCGGCTGCCCGGTTGCAGCACACGGGTGCGCTCGACTTCGTCGGCACGCATGAACACACGTGGGGCAAATCCGAACATACCGCCGAGCTGTCCCGGCTCTTCGGCCACCACACCAGCGATGGTGAAGCGGGCTTCGCCGATTTGCACTTGGTCGCCTACGTTGGCTGCCAGCAGCGGCAGCAGATCGGGCGCGACATATATCGAGCCAGGCGGCGGCTGTGCCGGGCGCGGCGAACTCTCGGCGAAGGGTTGAGACGCGATCCGTACGACGCCGCGCAGCGGATAGGCGGCATCGACCGCACGCAGGGTGGCGAGCTGGAAGGCATCGCCCCTGGCGAGCATGCTGGGGAATTCGAGCGCTCGGCTTGTTGAAAGCAAGCTGGTGGCAAGCGCGCTGGTTCCGGATCGGGTGGATTTCAATGCGGGCCAGGATTCGATCGGACGCGGGCTGGTGACCAGCAGGTCGGCTCCCAGAAAACTGGCCCCCTGCTCACTCATGGCACGCTTCAGGCGGTCGCCGAGAAAACCGGTGGTAGATACGCTGCCGACGCCGATAATCAGCGCCAGCAGCAGCACGCGCCATTCGCCGCTGCGGCGTTCGCGCCGCAACAGCCACAGGCCCAGCCGTAGAAATCTCATGCGATGGCCACCTCGCTGGCGTGGCCGGCGACCAGATGCAGTCGGCGCTGGCAGCGTGACGCCAGCGCATCGTCATGGGTAACCAGAATGAGGGTGGTGTGGGCCGAGGCATTGAGCTCGAACAACAGTTCGATGATGCGCGCGCCCGTGTCGGCGTCGAGGTTGCCGGTGGGTTCGTCGGCAAACAGGATCTGCGGGTCGGTGGCGAAGGCACGCGCGATGGCAATGCGCTGCTGCTCGCCGCCGGATAACTGGCGTGGGGTGTGGGCAGCGCGTGCGGAGAGACCGACGCGATCAAGCCAGTGCGTGGCGCGTTCGCGCGCGTCGGTACGCCCGGCCAGTTCCAGCGGCAGCAGGATGTTTTCCAGCGCGGTGAGTGCGGGTAACAGTTGAAATGACTGGAACACGAATCCGACGCGGCCGGCACGCAGGCGGGCGCGTGCATCTTCGTCCAGTTTGTTGAGTCGTTCACCCAGCAGGACGATTTCACCTGAACTTGGCTGGTCGAGCCCCGCCAGCAACCCGAGCAAGGTGGATTTGCCAGAACCCGAGGCACCGGTGATGGCAAGAATCTCGCCTGCTTTGACGTCAAGCTCAACATCGCTGAGGATGGCGAGGGCGCCGTCGGCCGTCGACACGCGCTGCGACAGGCCGTGAGCGGTAACGGCACTCCCCGCAGGCAATGCACGGGCGGGGCTGGCGGGGAACTGGGCGCTGTCTGGGGGCGTCATTGAAGTGGGTTCGTTAATTTAGGTGAATGAATGAATTATCGCGCGTGGATGCTGCTGTTGCTGTGGCTGCCGGGATGGGCAGCGGCCAGCCAATGCTCATTGTTGATTGTCGGCGACAGCCTGAGTTCCGGCTACGGTCTGACAAATGGCTCAAGCTGGGTGGACCGGCTCGATGCGCGCCTGAAGCAAAAAGCATCAGACTGGCGTGTGATCAATGCCAGCGTGAGCGGCGACACCACGCAGAACGGCCTGCAGCGCCTGCAGCCTGCGCTGAATCGTCAGCAACCGCAAGGCGTGTTGATCGAACTGGGCGGCAATGATGCCTTGCGCGGCACGCCGCCGGTGGTGATCCGGCAGAATCTGCTCGCGATGATCCGCCAGGCCAAGTCGGCCGGGGCCTGGGTCGTCCTGCTTGATGCGCCGGTACTGCCGAATTACGGCAAGCCTTACGCTGACGCCGTGGCCAAACTGTATGTGGACGTGGCGCGCGAGGAGAAGATCGTTCGGGTGCCGTGTTTTGTCTGTGGTGTGGGTGTCAAATCCGGCTTGATGCAGGCCGACGGCATTCATCCCAACGAAAAGGCCCAGGCCAGGATGCTTGAGGCCGTGTGGCCCTATATTCAGCCCAGGCTGCGTTGTCCGGCCAGCAAACCATGAGCGCGGCGATGTGCCCGTGCGGATCGGGACAGGCGTCTGCAGCCTGCTGTGGACGTTGGCATGCGGGTGCGCCTGCCCCGGATGCCGAAAGCCTGATGCGCTCGCGTTACAGTGCCTTCGTGTTGAGGCTGGAGGATTATCTGCTGGCGACCTGGCATCCCGACACCCGCCCGGCGGGAATGGAACTCGATACACCGCCCCGTCCGCAGTGGCTGGGCCTGGCGATCAAGGCGCATACCCCGCTGGATGACAACCATGCCACCGTTGAGTTCGTTGCGCGCTACAAACTCAATGGCCGTGCGTTCAAACTGCATGAAACCAGCCGTTTCGAGCGCATGGCCGGGCGCTGGCTGTATATGGAGGGCGACATTCACGAATGACAAAGCCCGCGTCTGGCGCGGGCTTTGTTGGATGCTGCAAATAAGTGGGGTGGACGATGGGGCTCGAACCCACGACAACAGGAATCACAATCCTGGACTCTACCAACTGAGCTACGTCCACCATTGGTGTCGCCAGGAATACTGGCAACGATAAAACTTTTTGGCCTGCCCGACAGGAATCGAACCTGTAACCCCCAGCTTAGAAGGCTGGTGCTCTATCCGGTTGAGCTACGGGCAGAGTGATTCTATTTCGGGCAAATCCACTTTTAGGGGTGGTCGGGGTGAGGGGATTCGAACTCCTGACATCCTGCTCCCAAAGCAGGCGCGCTACCGGGCTGCGCTACACCCCGAAATCCTATTTATGCACAACTGCTGCATTTCGGAGAAGCGAGACTATACATGGGCAAAGTGGGTGTGGTCAATTTTAGCTTGAGTAAAAGGGGTTGTTTCCGGGAAAATCGTGTTTTTGCTTCAGGACGGTCTTGATGAGCGCACGTATTCTCGACGGTAAGGCCATGGCCGACACCATCCTTGCAGTGATCCACGACAAGGTGGCTGAGCGCGAGGTGCAGGGCAAACGCCGCCCCGGACTGGCGGTGATTCTGGTGGGAGACGATGCGGCTTCTGCCGTATATGTGCGCAACAAGAAGCGTGCGTGCGAGCGTGCCGGGGTGACCAGCGTGGCGCACGACCTGCCCGGTTCAACGACCCAGGATCAGGTGCTGGCCTTGATTGCCACGCTGAACGCCGATCCGGCCATCGACGGCATTCTGGTGCAGTTGCCGCTGCCGGCGCATATCGATGCGGAGACAGTGATCGAGTGCATACGCCCGGACAAGGATGTCGATGGCTTCCACCCCTACAACATCGGCCGGCTGGCGGTCAAAATGCCGACGCTTCGTCCTTCCACGCCGCGCGGCATCATGACCCTGCTGCGCGCCACGGGTGAGGAACTGCGCGGCAAGAATGCGGTGATGGTGGGTGCATCGAACATCGTCGGCCGGCCGATGAGCCTGGAATTGCTGCTGGCGGGTTGCACCATTACCGTGTGTCACAGTGCCACACGTGATCTGGAAAACTTTGTGCGGTCTGCCGAAATACTGGTGGTAGGTGTGGGCCGCCCGCGCATGATTCCTGGCGACTGGATACGCGATGATGCAATCGTGATTGACGTCGGCATCAACCGCCTGCCGGACGGGAAACTGGTCGGCGATGTCGATTTTGAACCGGCGGCCGCCCGCGCAAGCTGGATTACGCCGGTGCCGGGCGGGGTGGGGCCGATGACGGTAGCGACCCTGCTGGAAAACACGCTCGAAGCGGCGCTGATGCACAACCCCTGAAAAACAGACTATCCGCGAAGGGCGCGAAGGCGCACGATGAAAACCGGCTTCCCCTTGCGTTTCTTCGCGCCCTTCGCGGATCATTTCAGTTCGCGTGCAATCCCCTGAGGTAGGCGACGTCGACGAACGGCTGACCGAGTTCGGCACCGGCGAGCCGCTGGTTGGGTGTGCCGGGTTCGCCGAGGTCGGACAGTACAACCATTGCGCCGGTGAAATCGTGGTCCAGCGTGTAATCGTTGATTGTCACCAGCGTTTTCAGGCCTGCGCCCAGACTTGCGCGCAAACCGTTTTCAGAATCCTCGAAAGCCAGGCAATCGGCCGGGTTCAACCCCATTTTCTCCAGCGCGTAATGATAAATGTCGGGCGCGGGTTTCTTGGCCGGGACGATATCGCCCGCCGCAATGACCTCGAACCAGTCCTGGGTGCCGGAACCCAGACTGTGTTCCAGCAGTACGGTGACATTTTCCGGCGTGGTGGTGGTGGCGATTGCCAGCCGCAGCCCGGCGGCGCGGGCCTCGTTCAGCAGGCGCTTGACGCCGGGCCGCATCGGGATGCCACCCTGGGCGGCAAGTGCCATGTAGTGACGGGTCTTGGCTTTGTGGAGCTCGGCCACCAGATCGTCGAAATTTTCCGGCTTTCTATAGTCTGGTCGAAAGTGGTCGATGTAGTATTTCATCCGCTCCTTGCCGCCGGTAACCGCGAGCAGTTTGCCGTAGAGGGCGACATCCCAATGCCAGTCAAGGCCGGCATCCTTGAAGGCCTGGTTGAATGCGGGGCGGTGTCCGTCACGTTCGGTATCGGCAAGGGTGCCGTCGACGTCGAATAGCAGGGCGAGTAGGGTCATATGGGTTGCGGTGGTTAAGCGATTCTGATATTAAGTCGGGTCGGGTTTTTCCCGGAATCCACAGAAAACTGAATTTTTCGAAGAGAACGAGATGGCTGAAACTTTAATGCGCTTCGAGCCTTACAAGGCAAAAAAAGGCGAAGAATACATGAACGCGAAACAGCTCGCGCATTTTCGCAAAATGCTCGAGGCCTGGAAAGCGGAGTTATCGCAGGATATCGATACCACGATCCATTCCATGCAGGATGAGCAGACCGTATTCGCCGACCCCAATGACCGCGCCACCCAGGAGTCGGACATGGCGCTGGAGTTGCGCAATCGTGATCGCGAGCGCAAGCTGATCAAGAAAATCACCGAAACCATCGCCAAGATTGATGCCGAGGATTATGGCTATTGTGAATCCTGTGGCGTCGAAATTGGCCTGAATCGCCTGCAGGCACGTCCCACGGCAACCATGTGCATCGATTGCAAGACGCTTGAAGAAATACGCGAGCGTCAGGTCGCAAAGTAAATTGTGTCGCCAAATAACGATGGTATGCCAGTTTGCTCAATTGATCTGACACGTCAGATTCCCAATTATCCCGACCAACAATAGGCCCGTTCCATGGCAGAGACTGACGAATTTGACCGTTATTACAATGGGTTGCTCTACAGCGTGATGCGCTGGGATCAATTGACGGCTTTTTGGGGAAAAGTGGATGTTGAGGCTGGATGGTATCTTTATGCCGTAGGCCAGAATGTTCCGGGTGAGCCATCCACCGCGGACAAGGTACTGCAATTCACGCGCGAGATGGATGAATTGTTGCGGCGCGAACATCACGAGGATTACTGCGCGATTGTCTACGCAGACGATCTGGATGCGCCCAATTTCATCAAGATATACGACCCCAATCATCTTGGCAGTTCATGCGGGTCGAGTTCGATGAAGTCTTCTGTACTGCCGGGCTGGGTGATGAGCCGGACACCGCCGCGAGAACTTGAAATATCGGGCGTGGTCACCGGGCAGCGTAAACGCTGGTGGCAAACCTTTCTTGGCAGTTCGGCATAAAAAAACCGCGCTCTCGGGCGCGGTTTTTTTATGCCCGGAAGAATTACTTCTTGGCTGGTGCGGCAGGAGCAGCCGGGGCTGCGGCAGTTGCAGATGCGTCAGCCTTTTTCTCTTCGGCCTTGGCGTGTTTCTTTACCGGAGCAGCAGCGGGCTTCTCAGCGGCAGCTGCAGGCGTTGCTGCAACTGCGGGAGTTGCAGCCGCCGCGGGGGCGGCTTTGGCTGCATCAGCGGCAATAGCGGACATGCTGAAAGCGCCAACAATCGTTGCGGCGACCAGGGAAGACATCAGTTTGCTCATTAATTTCTCCAGAGTGATCATGAGTTGAAATGCAATTGCGGATTGCAATTGCATGGACGCGACTATGCGTCCACATGCTTACATGAACCTTACGAAACCAGCCCGATTCAAAAAATGATCCGAGGCCGTGATCTGGCGGATTTCTCCTGACTTTATGCCAGACTTTAACCATGAAGATTCTGCTTGTTGAAGATGATCCGACATTGGGGGAGGCGGTCATGCTGGCTGCCCGGCAGGCGGGTTTCGCGGTCGACTGGAGCCACGATGGGGTGCAGGCGGAGAATGCACTTGCCGGTTTTTCATACGATGCCATGTTGCTTGATTTGGGGCTGCCTCGACGAGAGGGGCTGGAGGTGCTGCGCAACCTGCGCAAACGGGGCAAGACCTTGCCCGTTATGATCCTGACCGCGCGCGATACAGTGGAGGATCGGGTAAGGGGGCTGGATGCCGGGGCGGATGACTACCTGCTCAAACCTTTTGCGCTGGATGAATTGCTGGCGCGATTGCGGGCATTGCTGCGGCGGGCACATGGCCTGGCTGATACCCGGATACGTATGGGGCGCCTGGAATTCGACAGCGTCAAGCGGCAGGCCAGTGTGGACGGAGCGCCGCTGGCATTGTCTGCCCGGGAGATGGAAGTGCTCGAAATCCTGCTGAATCATGGCGGTCGTGTTACTGCCAAGGAAGCGATCACAGATCGTTTGACAGGCTGGGGGGAGGGTGTGGGAGACAATGCGGTGGAAGTTTATATTCATCGTTTGCGGCGCAAACTGGAAGGTTCTGATGTGTTGATTCGCACATTGCGTGGCCTGGGATACATGCTGGAAATTGAAGCTGAATAATCACATACAAAAGAGCCTGCGCTGGCAGTTGATTGTGCGCATGCTGTGGATGCTGCTGCCACTATTCATCATGTTGTGGGCCATTGCCTACTTTTCCAGCCAGTACTTCATTAATGAGACGTTTGACCGTTCGCTGGCACGCCGGACCTATGCGCTGGCAGACAGGGTCGAAGTGCTGAATCATAAGGTGTATGTCGACATTCCGGTTGCAGCGCGGGCCGTGCTGGCTTTTGATCAGGAAGACCTGTTGTTTCACCGCGTTCTGGATCCGCAGGGCCGGGTAATTGAAGGGGAGTCCGACATGCCTCCGCTGCCCGGGAAGAGCGCGATCAAGCCGGGGCAGTTGCTTGTTTACGACGGGGTCAAGGAAGGCGAGAAAGTTCGGGTGGCGGCCTTTTCACTGCCGCTTCGGGGTACCAGCGCAAACGGGACGGTGCTGATCCAGGTGGGGGAAACCCTGTCGCGCCGACTGGCCATGGCTGATCGCGCCACGTTGGCCATTGTGATTCCGATGTTGCTGATGACGCTGGCGGCGGCGGCGGCCATCGCTTATGGCGTGGGTCGAGGGCTCGAGCCCTTGAGCCGGTTGCGTGACCGTTTGTCTGCCCGGGAGGCGCTTGATTTAAGGCCGGTTCCGCTGGAGGGCGCGCCTGCGGAACTGCGCCCGTTCCTGGATGAAATCAATTCATTATTGCAGCGCCTGGCCGAAGCGGTCGAAGCGCAGTCGCGATTTGTGGCGAATGCCGCGCATCAACTGCGCACGCCCATCGCAGGGATTCGTGCGCAGGCCGAAGCGGCGCTGATCACTGTGCATCCTGATGATGCGCAGCACGCGCTGGCGCGCATCGCGAAATCGACCCAGACCATGGGTGATCTGGTTCAGAAGTTGCTCGTTCTCGCGCGCGTGGATGCCGCAGAAAACACCTTGTGCCTGCAACGGCTGGATGGGGTTGAACTGGTGAGGGAGGTGGCACGTGAGTGGGCACCCGAGGCACTGGCAAAAGGCGTGGACATCGGATTCGAAACGAGCGGTGATGCTGTCGTGATGGGAGATACCCAGTTGCTGCGAGAGATGCTGACGAATCTGATCGACAATGCCCTGCGCTATGGCGGGACACAGATCATGCTGACGGTGCGCGGTACGGAGCAGGGTTCAGACTGGCTGGTGGCCGACAATGGGCCGGGCATACCCGAGTCGCAGCGTTCCGCCGTGTTTGCGCCATTTCATCGTCTGTCCAGTAGTGTGGATGGAGCCGGGTTGGGGTTGACGATCGTGCAGCGTATTGCGCAGCTGCATGGTGCGATTGTGAGCCTGGAAACGGGGGGCGGGGGGGCCGGACTGGCTGTTCGTGTCCGTTTTCCACCCGTTGATGCATAGCGCACCACATAAATAAAAAACCGCGCTCTCGGGCGCGGTTTTTTGTGGTGCGGGCCTGGCTTAGCCAGCGTTTTCCGGCGTTTCGCTGTCGACGGCAGCCGGTGCTGGCGCGGGTGCTTCCAGCAAGGCTTTCATCGACAGGCGCAGGCGACCTTTTTCGTCGGCTTCCAGAATCTTCACCTTAACGACCTGGCCTTCTTTCAGGTAGTCGCCGATGGTGTTGACGCGCTCGTGGGCGATCTGCGAAATGTGCAGCAGGCCGTCGCGGCCCGGCAGCACGTTGACAATCGCGCCGAAGTCCAGCAGTTTGATGACCGGGCCTTCATACACCTTGCCGACTTCGACTTCGGCCGTGATTTCCTCGATACGGCGCTTGGCGAGTTCACCGGCTTCGATGCTGGTGCAGGCAATCTTCACGTTGCCATCTTCCTGGATGTCGATCTGGGTACCGGTTTCTTCGGTCAGCGCACGAATCACTGCACCGCCCTTGCCGATGACGTCGCGGATCTTTTCCGGGTTGATCTTCATCGCGATGATGCGCGGTGCGTAGGCCGACATTTCGTGGGTATCGGAGACCGAAGCCTTCATGATGCCGAGGATGTGCATGCGTCCTTCCTGCGCTTGGGTCAGTGCAGCCTGCATGATTTCCTGGGTGATGCCCTTGATCTTGATGTCCATCTGCAGGGCGGTGACGCCTTTTTCGGTGCCGGCGACCTTGAAGTCCATGTCGCCGAGGTGATCTTCGTCGCCAAGAATGTCGGTCAGCACGGCAAAGCGGTTGCCTTCCTTGATCAGGCCCATGGCGATACCGGCCACGTGTGCCTTCAGCGGTGCGCCAGCATCCATCAGCGACAGACAGCCGCCGCAGACCGAGGCCATTGACGACGAACCGTTGGATTCGGTGATTTCGGACACCACGCGCATGGTGTAGCCGAACTCTTCCTTGGTCGGCAGCACGGCCATCAGCGCGCGCTTGGCGAGGCGGCCGTGGCCGATTTCGCGGCGCTTGGGCGAACCCACACGGCCGGTTTCGCCGGTGGCGTAGGGCGGCATGTTGTAGTGCAGCATGAAGCGGTCGTGGTACGAACCTTCGAGCGCATCGATGGTCTGCTCGTCGCGGCCGGTGCCCAGCGTGGTGACCACCAGCGCCTGGGTTTCGCCACGGGTGAACAGGGCGGAACCGTGGGTGCGCGGCAGTACGCCGGTGCGGATGGTGATGGGGCGCACGGTGCGGGTGTCGCGGCCATCGATACGCGGCTGGCCGGACAGGATGCGGTTACGCACCACGCTGGCTTCCAGGCTGTGGAAAGCGTCTTTCACAGCATTGGCGGCGACGGTATCCATGTCGGCGGTAATCAGTTCGGCAAAGGCCTTGCTGCGGATTTCGTCCACGGCGCTCATGCGGACCTGTTTCTGCTTGATGTTGTAAGCCTGCTGCAGGCCTTCTTCAGCGATGCTCTTCAGGCGGCCGGTCATGACGGTATCTTCGGCAGCAGGTGCCCAGTCCCAGGCGTCGGCACCGGCTTCGTCGGTCAGTTCGTTGATTGCGTTGATCGCGGCCTGGAACTGCTGCTGGCCGAATACGACGGCGCCCAGCATGATGTCCTCTGGCAGTTCCATGGCTTCGGATTCCACCATCAGAACGGCGGTTTCGGTACCGGCAACCACCAGATCCAGCGCCGAGTCTTTCAATTCGGAGGTGGTCGGATTGAGCACGTATTCGCCGTTGATGAAACCGACGCGTGCGGCGCCAACCGGGCCGTCAAACGGCAGGCCGGACAGCGACAGTGCGGCGGACGCACCGATCAGCGCCGGAATGTCGGCGGTGACTTCGGGGTTGGACGACATCACCGTGGCGATGATCTGCACTTCGTTGAAGAAGCCGTCCGGGAACAGGGGGCGGATGGGACGGTCGATCAGGCGGCATACCAGGATTTCACCTTCGGACGGGCGGCTCTCGCGCTTGAGGAAGCCACCGGGGATGCGGCCGGCTGCGTAAGTCTTTTCCTGATAGTCGACCGTCAGCGGGAAGAAATCCTGGCCGGGTTTGACTTCATTCTTGGCGACGACGGTGACCAGCACCACGGTATCGTCCATGTTGACGATAACGGCGCCGGAGGACTGGCGGGCGATTTCGCCGGTTTCCAGAGTGACCTGATGGCGGCCGAAAGTGAAAGTTTTCTTGATAGCGCTCACACGAGTTCCTTTCAAAGCAAAAACGCCCCGCGAGTGCGGGGCGTGGGGAAATTCAGGGTGTAACCAAGCCCATCCACTGCTCTGATACAGGCAGTTCTGAACCAGCCAGTGCTGGCGCAGCAACCAAAATGCAGCCAGCCGGGTTCAGGATCATCAGATTGGCCAGGTCGAAATTACTTACGCAGACCGAGGCGCTCGATCAGGGTCTTGTAGCCTTCAAGGTGGGTACGCTTGAGGTAGTCGAGCAGCTTGCGGCGACGGCTCACCATTTTCAGCAGGCCACGACGCGAGTGGTGATCCTTCATGTTGGCCTTGAAGTGGCCGGTCAGGTCGTTGATGCGGGCCGTCAGCAGGGCAACCTGCACTTCGGGGGAGCCGGTGTCGGCGGCAGCGCGTTGGTAATTCTGGACGATCTCAGCTTTTTGAGCGACGGTAACAGCCATGGTGTACTCCTTCTAAATCGCGTGGCCTGCGGCTGTGCGGGACACGTTCGGGGGAAACCGCGTATTTTACGCGGAAAGGGTGATCCGACTCAAGCTTGTTGTGTGGCGATCAAGCGCTGCGGGACCATCTGGCCGGCGTCTGCATGAGCGAGGCCGAGAAAGCGGTTCGTGCTTGT
>JANJUT010000234.1 GCA_024710445.1 Thiobacillus sp. | reverse complement strand
GCAACATCGGCAGGCGCAGGCGATGCTGCGCATCAAACAGGTCCAGGATTTCGGGTGGCAGGCCGCGTGATTCCGGGCCAAACAACAGCACATCGTCTGGCTGAAACGGAATATCCGCAAATCGAGTGCTGCCCTTGGTGGTCAGCGCGAACCAGCGCCGGCCCGGTAACGCCTGCCTGGCCGCGTCCCAGTCCGCATGCACCTGAACGCAGGCCATGTCGTGATAATCCAGGCCGGCACGCGCGACCTGTTTGTCGCTGAGATCAAAACCCATCGGTTCAATCAGATGCAGGCGGCAGCCGGTGTTGGCTGCCAGGCGGATAAGGTTGCCGGTGTTCGGCGGAATTTCGGGTTGAAACAAAACAATGTCAAACATCCGGCTTGGCCTAAAATAAAAGCATTCTTGGAATCCCCTATTCTATGGTCCCTTACCTTACTACCGCACTCACCGGCCCGTTACTGGAACTGGAAAAGCGTCTGCTCGATTCGCAGCCAACCATCGAGCACTGGTTTCGCCAGCAATGGAAGGAGGAATCCGCTCCGTTTTACACTTCGGTAGACTTGCGCAATGCGGGCTTCAAGCTGGCGCCGGTGGACACCAATCTGTTCCCCGGCGGCTTCAACAATCTCAACCCGGCCTTCATGTCGCTGTCGATACATGCAGCCATGGGCGCTGTGGAAAAGATTTGCCCCGATGCCAAGCGTTTGCTGCTCATCCCCGAGAATCACACCCGCAACATGTTTTATCTGCAGAACGTGGCCGTGCTCGCCCACATCCTGCGCCAGACCGGCCTCATCGTGCGCATCGGCACCCTGATTCCCGAAATTGCCGAGCCCACCACGCTGGAGTTGCCCGCAGGGGGGCGCCTCACGCTGGAGCCGCTGGTGCGCAAGGGCGATCGCATCGGGCTGGAAGGATTCGATCCCTGCGCGGTGTTGCTGAACAACGATCTCTCGGCCGGCGTGCCCGACATCCTGAAGGGCATTGAACAGACCATCATGCCGCCGTTGCATGGTGGCTGGGCGACGCGTCGCAAGTCGCGCCACTTTGCCGCGTATCAACATGTTGCCGGCGAATTTGCGCGGCTGGTGGGCATCGACCCCTGGCTGATCGATCCCTATTTCAACCACTGCGGCAAGATCGATTTCCAGGCACGCCAGGGCGAAGCCTGCCTGGCCGAAAAAGTGGGGGAGATGCTGGACAAGATTCGCGCCAAGTACACCGAATACGGCATTGACCAGCCGCCCTTTGTCATCGTCAAGGCAGACGCCGGCACCTACGGCATGGGCATCATGACCGTGAAATCGCCGGACGACGTGCGCGAACTCAACCGCAAGCAGCGCAACAAGATGGCGGTCGGCAAGGAAGGCCTCGCATTCAGCGAGGTGCTGATCCAGGAAGGCGTCTACACGTTCGAAAGTATCAACGGCGCTGTCGCCGAACCGGTGGTCTACATGCTCGACCACTTCGTGGTGGGCGGGTTTTATCGAGTGCACACCGGACGCGGCTCGGATGAAAACCTCAACAGCCCGGGCATGCACTTCGTGCCGCTGGCCTTCGACGACACCTGCGTCATGCCGGACCGCAGCGCCAACCCTGACGCCAGCCCCAACCGCTTCTATGCCTATGGCGTGATTGCGCGGCTGGCCATGCTGGCCGCCAGCGTTGAACTTGATGAAGCCCTGAACGAAGCCGCATGAAACTGCTATTTATTGTCGACCCGCTGGCAAGCCTCAAAGCCTGCAAGGACAGTTCGGTTGCGATGATGCGTGCGGCCGCGGCGCGTGACCACGCCGTTTACACGGCCGAAGCGCATCAACTGTCCATCCAGGATGGGTTTGTCCGCGCCAATTGCGCGGCGCTGGAAATCAACCCGGATGACGACTGGTATCGCGTTACCCATACCGAGAACTACGCGCTGAAGGCATTCAACGCCGTGGTGATGCGGACCGACCCGCCAGTGGACATCGATTACCTGCTTGCCACCCACTTGCTGGAAGTTGCGGAAGGCAATGGCGCTCGCGTGCTGAACCGGCCTGCGTGCCTGCGCGAATTCAACGAGAAACTGGCCATCCTCAACTTCCCGCAATTCATCACGCCCACGCAGGTCAGTGCCGACGCGTCGGTGATCAACGCCTTTCTCGACGAGCATCACGACATCATCGTCAAGCCGCTGACCGAGATGGGCGGCAGCGGCATTTTCCGATTGACGCTGACCGACCTCAACCGCAATGCCATTCTGGAAACGCTGACGCAACGTGGCCGGCGCGCCATCATGGCGCAACGCTACCTGCCCGCCATCAGCGAAGGCGACAAGCGCATCCTGCTGATTGATGGCGCGGTCGTGCCGTGGGCGCTGGCCCGCATTCCCAAGGCCGGCGAAACGCGCGGCAACCTCGCGGCGGGCGGCACTGCGCGGGCGCAGCCGCTATCGGCACGCGATCTCCATATCGCCGAAACCATTGCTCCGTGGGCCAGGCAGCACGGTATTTTCCTGACCGGCCTCGATGTGATCGGCAACTGCCTCACCGAGATCAACGTCACCAGTCCCACCGGATTCCAGGAAATCACCGCACAGACCGGACATGACGTGGCAGCCCAGTTCATCGCAGCGATAGAGCGCAACTGTTCAACCACCGTTCACTACTGATGCAGGGCGCATACATGAATGTCGCGCGACATGGCCTGGGGTTGTTTCTGCTATGGATGCTGACCGCCTGCAGTCCGCCATCGCTGGTACAGCAACAGTCCTACGTATTCGGCACGCTGGTGGAAGTCAGCGTCTACGGCGCGCCCAGGGAACAGGCCCAGACAGCCGTGAGCGCCGTGCTGGCACGCTTCGATGAATTACACCGCATGCTGCATGCCTGGCAGCCCAGTGAATTGTCACGGCTCAACACCGGACTGGCCCAGGGTCAACGCGTAACCGTCACGCCCGAACTCGCGGCGATGCTGCGCGACGCGCAAGCGCTTTCGATCCAGTCGGGTGATCTGTTCAATCCTGCCATCGGTGAATTGATTGCATTGTGGGGATTTCATGCCGACACACCGCAGGCCCGGGTTCCCGATGCGGCCGCCATCACACGCCGGGTGCAGGC